>JBDKJC010000234.1:0-6000 GCA_039796815.1 Cyanobacteriota bacterium
CAATCGATTTAGCTGATTTAACCGTAAAAACCATATCTTCTAAAATTACCGCCTAAAAATTAGTTTTTTTAGTTTTTGTCCGAAAGATTATTTCCTAAATAATACTAATTATAGAAAAAATGTTGGATTAAAAAATTTAAAATCTAGTATTGAGGATGTTTATCAAAATCAAAAGCAATTGCGATCGCGTTACATCCCTTAATCTTTGCTTCTTCTGCGGTTAAAAAAATATTATCAAAGTTAAAAGCAATTCCTGAAGAGTCAATGATACTGAAGCGATATAGTTGATCGGACGAGCGATAAACGATTAATGTATAGCCGTCGATACCAATTACATTTTGAATTTTCATGGTGGAACTCCTTGAAGGGGATAAATTGTTAAAGTTGTTATTTATCAAACAATTAAAACTATCAATCAAAGCAGATTGCGATAGTTTAATCCCTGCTCTAATTAATATTTCAGTTTTGTCAACAATCAAAAGGTAGATATTTAAGCTAAATTTTATTAGCTTAGACTTAAATTTTACCCTACTCTTATAGTTTACATTAAGCTTTTTATTAGGGCTAAAATCAACCGTATTATTACTTATTTATATTTACTTAAGGTGTAAATTAAGTATTTTTTCTGAGCGCATTGCCACTTAATTTTTAACTAGCTTAAAAATAGCTTCAGCGATCGCCTAGATTAAGCTAGAAAATCAAGTCAAAGTTTTTTAAGAGATTTTGCCTGAATTATTTAACCAACCAATAAGTATAGCGGTGATGGTGCATCATTAAACAAAATAGAAATAAAAATATTTTTAGTAGGTTATAAGCTATTTTAGAAACGATTTCAACTCATATTTATTTTTGTCATTTTTATCTATAGTAAAAAAGCTTTATAAGGATAAACGATCGCTCTATATTTAGGAGATTATCTTACTTCTTAGTGTTTGATATTGTTGGATTTCATCAAGTGCGAAAAAACTCAAAAAAACATCTTTTTATTAATAAGTATAACTACTCACTCAAATTACTAAAATACTCCCGTCTTTCAAGGCTCAGAGCTTAAAGCGATAAACAAAACGACGATCGAGTTTACATTTCCCAGTCACAATGACTCTGAAGTTGCGATACAATACAAGTCGCTTTAACAGGACGCAGTAGGCATCATGGGGAACACATTTGGACAGATATTTCGCATCACAACTTACGGTGAATCTCACGGTGGAGGTGTTGGGGTAGTCATTGATGGTTGTCCCCCACAGCTAGAGATTAGTGCCGAGGAAATACAGGTAGATTTAGACCGTCGCAGACCAGGACAAAGTAAGATTACGACCCCGAGAAAGGAAAGCGATACCTGTGAAATTATGTCTGGGGTATTTCAGGGCAAGACTACAGGTACGCCAATTTCGATCTTAGTGCGTAATAAGGATGCGCGATCGCAAGATTATGATGAGATGGCGCTTAAATACCGTCCTTCTCATGCTGATGCTACCTATGATGCGAAGTATGGTTTTCGTAATTATCAAGGTGGCGGACGTTCTTCGGCAAGGGAAACCATTGGTCGAGTGGCCGCAGGAGCGATCGCGAAAAAGATTCTGCGCTTGGTTGCTGGGGTGGAAATCATCGGCTATGTTAAGCGAATTAAAGACTTGGAAGCCGAAGTAGACTCTAATACCGTTACCCTAGAGCAAGTAGAAAGCAATATTGTCCGTTGTCCCAATGCTGAATGCGCCGAAGTAATGATTGAACGCATCGAGCAAGCCAGAAGAGAACAAGATTCTTTAGGTGGTGTGGTTGAATGTGTGGCGCGGCATGTACCTAAAGGGTTAGGAGATCCTGTATTTGATAAGTTAGAAGCCGATCTAGCTAAAGGAGTGATGTCCCTACCAGCGACCAAAGGATTTGAAATTGGCTCGGGTTTTGCTGGCACTACCATGACGGGGAGTGAACACAATGATGAATTTTACATCGACGACCATGGCGAGACTCGTACGGTGTCTAATCGCTCTGGGGGAATACAAGGGGGTATTTCTAACGGGGAAAACATTGTCATTCGGGTGGCGTTTAAACCCACCGCAACTATTGGTAAGTCGCAAAAAACTGTTACTCAAGGTGGCGAAGAAACCGTCTTGGCAGCCAAAGGTAGACACGATCCCTGCGTATTACCTAGAGCCGTGCCGATGGTTGAGGCGATGGTCGCTTTGGTATTATGCGATCGCCTGCTATATAACCAAGCTCAGTGTAAGACACTTCAAATCGAAGACTAAATGATTCCTCAAAGATATGAACGCATTAAGCAAGTTCTCGCTCGACGACAACCAGATTTGACGGTATTGATGGAGGATGTCCATAAACCACATAATCTCTCGGCAATTATTCGTACCTGTGATGCAGTGGGGATTTTTGCCGTCCATGCCGTAAATCGCCATAGCGACACACCAACCTATTCCCAAGTTGCTCAAGGCAGTGAGAAATGGGTCAAGCTACACGCTCACCCTGAAATTAAAACGGCGATTCAACATCTTCAAAAACAAAATTACCAGGTTTACGCTGCTCATTTAAGCGAAATAGCTGTTGACTATCGAGAAGTTGATTATACTCAGCCAACAGCAATTCTTTTGGGTACAGAAAGATGGGGTGTTACCGATGAAGCTGCGGAGTTAGTCGATGGACATATTATCATTCCCATGCAGGGTATGGTGCAGTCGCTGAATGTGTCTGTGGCTAATGCAGTGGTGTTGTTTGAAGCTCAACGGCAACGTCTACAAGCGGGCTTCTACGATCAAGTTCGTTTAACTCCCGAAATCTACCAACAGACTGCTTTTGAATGGGGCTATCCCGATATCGCAGCTATGTATAATCGTCAGGGAAAACCCTATCCTCAACTGGGGGAACATGGGGAAATCTTGCATCATAGCTGAGATAGTAAAGATCCGTTCGCGTGCAGCCACTTGTTAGCTGAAGCTATTTACTTCCTAACAATTGGTCATACTCTTGTAGACTACTCATAAAGCTTGAGGAAAAATGTAGAAACTTGGGTATGTACTCCAATGATACTGCTAAGTCCCAAGCTTTTAAACGTTAACTGACGAAGCTTAGAAGCTTAGATCGTAATTTGAGACGAGACGATTAACAAGAATAGCGATCGCTAATATGTAATTAAATCGTTTCTGTTAGTCGATCATTCAAAGCCTCAGCATCTATTCTATAATGTTGAAACGTTTCACTCAAAATGTTCTTGTCTGCTTCAGCAAGGCGGATTAATCCCCACAATAAATGTTCTGTTCCAATTGATTTTTTACCCTGAAGTCGAACGATTTGCAAAGCAAGCTCCATGACAAATTTGCTCTGTGGGCTAAGTTTTACATTTTTAGAAGATTCAAAGGAATGCTCATTGGTTTCGATGTTCACTGTCACGCCATTGGCTCTAAGTAACTGTGCAGAGGTTGTCGCTGGATCGGCTAACAAGCCTGCAAGCAAATGTTCTGGCTCAACTTGTGAATTCTGCGATCGCAATGCCTGATTATGGGCAAACTTAACCACATCGATCGCCTCTTCAGCGAACCGTTCAAATCCAAACTCGAATCCCAGAAAATTGCTAACTCGCTCAATTAATGTTTGCATAGAATTTTTTGCCTCGTAAATAAAAACTTGTTCAATTGGGACGTTAAACAAATTGGCAATTTTAAAAGCCATCTCTAGACTGGGGTCAAATTTGCCAGATTCAAATCCATTTACTGCCTGACGACTGACTCCTAATTTTCTGGCAAGGTCAGATTGTGACCATTGGTACAGTTGTCGAAGTTCTTTCAGTCGGGTTTTCATAAATTTTTCTTTGTGTCAAGTATTACTTTACATTTTTAACAACTAAATTGTCAAGTCACACTTTACAAGTGATGATTTTTGATTTTCAAGGCGATCGCCCTGTGAATTTACCTCTTTGTAGTGTTCCCTTTGTCCTAAAGGATATACTTCGTTATCTCCAGTTTTCTCAAATCTCGTTAGGATAAAAATAGCTTAAAGGCAGATTAATCATGGTAAGCATTAAACCCTGGCAGATAATAGTTTTAGTATTACCGATCGCCGCAATTATCATTTTTCTTTTGGTGGCAGCGGGTTCACAAATTCACGATTGGGGTCTGAACTGGATTTGGGGGGTGGTGGTAGTAATTTTCACTCTCTGGCGCTGGTTATTGGTTAAATGGACAAAATCACCTCTAGTAGAGATGGAAGAGGCGATCGCCGAAATTAAAGAGGAGTTATCGGCACAGGATTCGGAGCTAAATGTAGCAGCAGACAAAGAACAGCAGATTAATACTGCCTTACTACAAGTGATTGCTAAAACCAAGACAGATGAACCGATGTGGTCAGATTGGCAAACTTTCTGGCAACGCTGTTTAGAATTAGTTAGTGCGATCGCTAAAATTTATAACCCTGATGTTAAACGCCCTCTGCTCAATATTTATCTGCCCCAGGCTTATGGTTTAATTCGCGGAACAGTAGACGATACAGATCGCGCCATGCAAAAGTTAACTCCCGTCTTAAATCGAGTTTCGATTGGACAGGCGGTAGAAGCATTTGAAGTTTATCGCAGGTTAGAGCCATCAGCGCGCAAGCTAGGTCAGGTATTCAATTGGTCGCAATGGTTAATTAACCCCACCGCAGCAGTAGCAAAACAGGCTACCAAAAAATTTAGTAATCAGGCAAATCAAGAGTTATTGCTCAATTTTGGTCAATTAATGCGGGAAGTAGCCTTAAGAAATCTGGCACGGCAGGCGATCGCTCTTTATGGAGGGCAAACAATTACTCTTTCTGAAGTTGCGCCCGATCCTGTTTTACCCCAAGCTAAAACTCAAACTCTGAGGGCTATTTTAGAATCCGTTGAACCTGAGACAGAAGTTGTTCAAAAGCCCGTGAATATAATCTTGGTTGGGCGTACAGGGGCGGGAAAAAGCAGTCTGATTAATACTCTATTCCAAGCCAATTTAGCGGAAGTAGATATCTTACCCAGTACTGAGCAAATCAAAACTTACACTTGGAAAACGCCAACCAACGAAATTCTGAATCTCCTAGATACTCCTGGCTACGAACAAGTAAACCGTCCTGAATTGCGATTACCCTTCGGGTATCCTAAAGGACTAACTTCGTGTCGCGCTTCGCGATCGCAAGTATTAAATTATGCAGCCACCGCCGACTTATTACTCTTAGTTACTCCTGCTTTAGATCCTGCTCTCCAGATGGATTTAGATTTCTTGCAGACATTAAAACAAGATCTACCCGACTTAAGTGCGATTGGCATTGTAACCCAAGTAGATCGCCTCCGTCCAATTCGGGAATGGAATCCTCCCTATGATTGGCAAGAAGGCACACGACCTAAAGAAAAATCTATTCGTGAAGCCACTAGCTATCGCACCGAACAACTGGGAGACATCTGCGATCTGGTTTTACCAATTGTTACTGAAGATCTTGCTAGTAATCGCGCTGCTTGGAATGTAGAAGCATTATCGTTGGAATTAGTTCAGGCGATCGCCCCTGCCAAACAGTTACGTCTAGCACGTTTCCTTAGAGATCTCGAAACCCGCAGCACCGCAGCAGCCAAAATTATCGATCGCTACACTCGTCAAATGTCTACTACTCAAGGTTTAACCTCATTACTCAAAAGCCCGATCCTAAAATTCATTTCCACCATGACCACAGGCAACCCTACCTTAGCTTACGTCTTAGCCGAACAAATCCCCGTCGAACAAGCCCCCATCGTTATGGGCAAACTTCAGATGGCTTATGATCTTTACACCTTATTAAAGCCTAACTCTAGTATCAATAATTTCGATTTGCGATCGCTCTGGTCATTACTGTTAGAAAATAATGGAGCGGAGAACAATAACGCCTGGGCTTTTGGTCATGCTTTAGTCGAATATTGGACAAAGAATCTTACTTCAGAACAGTTGCGCGATCGCTATAATTTTTATCTCTAGCCAAAATAAGTCTCTCATTATAATTCATAATAGTTTTACC
>JBDKJC010000235.1:0-5994 GCA_039796815.1 Cyanobacteriota bacterium
CGCTTTTTTTCCGTTAATGAATTAATTTCTGTTAAGGTAGAAAATTTAAGAGTATTTAATAAAACTCACGAATTAATTGAGCGATTAGTCGCTGAAAATAAATTTACAGGAGTACGGATAGATCATATAGACGGTTTATATAATCCTGCTGAATATTTAACTAGACTGAGGACAAAACTAGGCGATATTTATATTACCGTCGAAAAAATTCTAGAATTAACCGAAGATTTACCACAACAATGGCAAATTCAAGGTACAAGTGGTTACGAATTTCTCAATTACGTCAATGGTCTATTTTGTCAATCAGAAAATGAAGCATATTTTAGTAAAATTTATACTCAGTTTACTGGTTTAAACGCTAATTATCAAGATTTATTTTATGAAAAGAAGGCTTTATTTTTAGAGAAAAATATAGGAGGAGATCTAGAAAATCTAGCTCAAATTCTTAAAAAATTGTCTTATAACACGAGAGAAGGAAGTGATTTTACTACATATAGTTTAAAAAAGGCTTTATTTGAAGTATTGGTACTATTTCCTGTTTATCGTACCTATATTGATGATAATGGTATTAGAGAAATAGATCGAGAATATATCGAGCAAACTATCAAAGCTGCGCAGCAAAAAGTTCCCTTACTAGTTAATGAATTAAACTTTATTCAAAAAATACTACTCTTAAAAGGTGAGGATTGTCGTAGTAAAACTGAGTCAGAAAAATGGCTAAATTTTGTTATGCGATCGCAACAGTTAACAGGGCCATTAATGGCAAAAGGAGTTGAAGATACACTTTTGTATGTTTACAATCGATTATTATCATTAAATGAAGTTGGCGGCAACCCCAGTCACTTTGGGATCGAGTTGGATTTATTTCATCAGTTTAATCAAAACAAAGTCCAACATTGGCAGCATGGGATGAATACCACTGCTACCCACGACACTAAGCGGGGGGAAGATGTCCGCAGTAGATTAAACGTCCTGTCAGAAATTCCTCAACAGTGGTCACGTACCGTCAATCAATGGCGAGAAATTAATCAAGTTCATAAACAAGGAGTAGTTCACGATGCTAATGATGAATACTTCTTTTATCAGACTTTATTAGGTACTTTTCCCTTTGAAGACAGTGAATTAGCAGATTTTCCTGACAGAATTAAAGATTACATGCTCAAAGCAATGAGAGAAGCTAAAGTTAATACAGCTTGGTTACGTCCTAATGAAGAATACGAACAAGCATTTTTGAGTTTTATTGAGCGAGTTTTATCTGCTAAAGAATCTAATTTCTTAGAGTATTTTCGACCTTTTCAGCAGCAAATAGCTGAATACGGTATTTATAATTCTCTTTCTCAAGTGTTAGTTAAAAATACAGCACCTGGCGTACCAGATTTATATCAGGGTGCAGAACTATGGGATTTAAGCTTAGTCGATCCCGATAATCGTCGTCCTGTAGATTATCAAAAGCGCAACGAATTTTTACAAGAGATCAAAACTAAAAGCTCACAAGATATTTTGCAATTGATCGCAGAATTAATTGCGACTAAAGAAAATGGTAAAATAAAACTTTTTCTAATTTATCAGTTATTAAAAGCCCGAAAAGAATATACAGAAATATTTAGAAATGGGGATTATAAACCAATAGAAATTACTGGCAAATACCATAATCATCTGATTGCTTTTAGGAGAAATTATGAAGAGCAAAATGTTGTGGCGATCGCACCTCGTTTTTTAACTGGAATCATTAAACCAGGGCAACTTCCTCTTGGTACAGAAATATGGGAAGATACCAGCCTCAAATTAGTACCTAAAAATTGGCATAATCTAATCGATAACCAAACAATAGTCGGAGAAAATTTAGCAGTTGGTGAAATTTTACAAAACTTTCCTGTTGCTTTGTTAATTGGATAACAAATATAATTTTAATTGCGCATATTATAATAGCTAAAAACAGGTGAGCAAATCTTAAATATTCTTAAATACTAATAGCTTGCTCACCATTTATTTTATCAAAAGCTCTAAGCTTTTAAATTGATGTTATACCCTTGTCTATCACGGATACCCTAAAGGACTAGCTCTTACGTCCTAAAGGATACCGCTCCGCGACACGAAGTTAGCCCTTTAGGGCATATCGCGTCGCACTTCGTTATCTGATTGGCTTATAGCTTATGGCTTATAGCTTATAGCTAGGGCAAAGCCCTTTATGCTTTATTGCGGTAAAGAATTCTGACAATAAATTTAGCAACTACTTGGAAAAAACTGAGTTTTTCCTCGCCATTAGTAGTAGCATTTGAATTTACGGCAGTCTTGACTGATGGTTGTTCGGGTGCTGGCTGTTTGGGTGGTATTGCCTCGGCTAAGGATGCTTCTGCTGCTTCTAGCGCTTCAGATTCAGCAACATTGGCATTGGCGATCAGTTCTGGGGAAGATTCAATCGTGGTGGGAATTGATTCTGGTACGCTGGAATTTTCCTCAATATTGGTTTCCGTCACAGCAGAAGGTACAGGCTGAGGTGCAGTTAAAGAATGACACTTGTTTAAAAAGTCTTCTAATTTTTGGCGATCGCCAAGCTCAATTTGACGTGCATTGGCAGCACATTCGGCAATATCATAATCGCCAATATAAGCAAGCCATTTCTCTAAATCTTGTCGCACTAAAAAGTTAGTAGCATCATCAGGGTACTGCTCACAGAGATTTAGTAAGTCTTGGGCATTATTAGCTATTTTACCGTCGGGAAAATAAAAAGGATCGGTCATGGTCGTAGTATTTATGGTTGAATCAAAAAAGTTCAGTTTTATCTTGCCACAGGTATTTCAACATAAACAGTTACAAATTTGCTGAA
The DNA here is from genome assembly GCA_039796815.1 of Cyanobacteriota bacterium. Lineage (GTDB taxonomy): Bacteria > Cyanobacteriota > Cyanobacteriia > Cyanobacteriales > Xenococcaceae > Waterburya. The sequence goes on from JBDKJC010000235.1 coordinate 2,828, forward strand.
TGTTAATATTCAATCAATAGCAAGAATAATCAGCGATCGCTCTTTGTGTGATTCGAGGATAGTTACCCTGGTACTTGCATACCTTTATTTACGGCTGGACGTTGTTTGAGGGTTTCATACCACTGTTTTAATTGTGGATGATTATCTAAGGTCAACTCCATAAACTCAAAAGCAGCTATCCAGGGATAGATGGCAATGTCAGCAATCGAATAATCAGCACCACTAATATATTCTGTCTTAGCCAATTGAGTATTAAGGACATCATAAAGTCTTAAGGTTTCTTTCTGATAGCGCTCGATGGCATAAGGAATTTTTTCTGGGGCATACTTGTTAAAATGGTTATATTGCCCAAACATTGGACCGACGCTACCCATCTGGAACATTAGCCACTCAATTGTTTTAAAGCGCTGTTTTACCTCAGTAGACAGTAATTTTCCTGTCTTGTCCGCTAGATAAATTAAAATTGCTCCCGATTCAAAGATAGTCAGATCGACATCGCGATCGACAATTGCGGGAATTTTGCTATTGGGATTAATGGCGACAAACTCAGGGGTAAACTGTTCTCCCTTAGAAATATCTACACTATGAACCTTGTAATCTAAGCCAATCTCTTCCAGCATGATAGAAGCTTTGCGACCATTTGGGGTGGTAAAAGTATACAGATCGATCATTTTGGGTACAAAATTATTAATTACTTTTAATTCACCTACTATTATGACGACACATCCAAAGATGGGGCGCAGGTCGGTAAACTAATAACTAAGTTAATTATGCGATTTTAAGAGTTTATTGGTGGATATGAGTAATACAGTTTGGGAATTAGATTTTTATTCACGTCCCGTCTTAGATGATGCAGGTAAAAAACTTTGGGAAGTTTTGATCTGTGAAAGTTCCAATAGTATAGAGCGATCGCCTGCTACCTTATTCAAATATGCTGAATATTGTCCCAGCACCAGCGTCAATTCACTATGGTTAAGAGAAGCAATTGAAAAAGCGATCGCGGAGCGTGGACGGAGTTCAATCGCCGCAGCAGCTGCGACACCCAAAAAAATCCGCTTTTTTCGTCGCCAAATGAACAACATGATTGTCAAAGCCTGTGAAGACGCTGGAATTAACCCTGTCCCCAGTCGTCGTACCTATGCTTTAAATCAGTGGCTTGCTCAACGAATGATTGATGTTTACCCCCAGCAAGCAGGATTCGATCTCAAGACGGCTAATGCTGCTTCAGTACAGTATCCCCCATTAAACGCTATTTCTCTACCAGATGCAGTAAAAGGCGATCGCGGAGACAAATGGACTTTTGTTAGTCTATCTGCTGCTGATTTTGATGATATGCAAGATTGGGAGATTGGTTTTCAAGAATCCTTTTCCCTCTCCCTATTAGATATCAAAGCGGAAACTGTAATCCCAGGCTTAATTATCTATTCTCCTCGCGCTACTCCCTTAGCCGCCTGGATGTCGGGATTAGAAATGGGTTATCTTCAACTCGAAAAATCTGCTCGTCCACAACTGCGCTTAGAAACGGGATTGAGCGATAGCTGGATCTTAATTAACTTAACTAACCCCGAAACTCTTAAGCAAGGAGAAGATTTTGAGACTGCAAAACAAAAAGCCAATGGAGTCCACTTTTTAGCAGTGCAATCAGATCCTAATTCCGAAGCTTTTGCTGGTTTTTGGCTATTAAAAGAATAAAGGGGCTTTGCCCCAGCTATAAGCCATAAGCTTAATTAGTTTGCAACTCTTATTTCCTAGTAATAATCCAAATAGCATGGATTAAGCCAGGAATATAGCCGAGTAGAGTTAAGAGAATATTGATCCAAAAGTCTATGCCTATACCAACTTGTAGAAATACCCCTAATGGCGGTATCAAAATTGACAAGAGAATGCGAATTACGTCACCCATATTGCTTTTCCTACAGTAATGTTTATTTCTCAGCAGTAGCAATGCACCTTGAGTTAGTTTTTACAGCATGTACCGCTATCTCTTAGCAATAACACGTTAAGATCGACTTTAACTTCTATCTTGAGTTAGAGGGAACAAGACGCTTTTCCAAAGAAGTTAGCCGTTGTTGAGCAATTTTATTGTCGCGATCGCACTTTAAAACTTCTTTGTAAGTTTCGACAGCCTTGATAATCATCTGTTTTTTCTCATAGACATTACCCAGATTGTTGAGGGCAATTACGTATTCAGGATAGAGCTTCAAAGCTTCTTTATACTGTCTAATCGCAATATCATATTGCTCTTGAGCAAAGTAGGCATAACCCATAGCATTGTGGATTAAAGCCTGATTTTCGACTGGTAACTGTTTATCTGCTTTCAAAGCCTTTTCTAGAAGAGTGATCGACTGAACAAACAACTTTTTATCTAAATATAGGCTTCCCAGTTCATAATATTCTTCCGCAGTTCCTTTTTGTTGTTTAAGCTTGTTTTGTAAACGAGAAAAAGTACTTTCTTGCTTACGGGTTTTAATAACTTCTCGCAGAATATAAATTGCAGCAAAAACGAGGATTGCCAGTAGTGCAGAAATATAAGCTATAGGTAGATTCTCATTCATGGGCGATCGCGCTTAGTGATATTTTTTGTTAACTTAGTTTCTAATTACTTGTAATTTTCACACATCTATCAAGATGAGATCCTTAATCGTTAACAAAATGTTGATCAAAAAGCTATCAGCTATGACGCGACGTAAGGAGCTTATCCGAAGGTGTCCTAAAGGATACCGCTTCGCATATACCCTTTAGGGAATCCTTTAGGACAGCTATTAGCTATTAGCCCTTTTATTTCCAGGCGATCGCTTTCAGAAAATCCTTTTCTCATAAACCTAAATCAAATCACTAAGGTCATAGTACGCCTCCTGATGACATCTTGAGATCTGATTAAGGGAAAAGTCTTTTTTTCAAGTGGCATTGGTCTTTTGGGCATACGAGCTGGCACAATCAGTTCAACGGCAATCAGTTTCTCTTCTTGGTCAATCAAAGCCACTCCCAACTAGGATAAGTTGCCGCTTGCCCACACTTCTGTCCAGATTCATCGGTTAAATTCCAGAGGGTTACTTGTTTAATTAAAAATCTTTTACCTTTGCTTGAGATTCTTACCCCTTGATAATTCTCAATATATCCCTGCTCTTTTCCCTGCTGTAACATTGCCGCCCTCTCTTCTCTGGCTA
>JBDKJC010000236.1:0-5977 GCA_039796815.1 Cyanobacteriota bacterium
CTTTTTCCTGTTTTTCGTCCTCTCTATCAAGGGAATATCATTACCAATGGTGGCTACAACAAAGAAACAGGACAAAGAGCGATCGCCTCTGAAAATGCAGAATTAGTTTCTTTTGGTAAACCATATTTAGCTAATCCCGATCTAGTCAAAAGATTTAGTATTAATGCTCCCTTAAATGAACCTAACCCCAGAACTTTTTATGGCAGAGGTGATACTAAAGATGCAAAAGTTGGCTATACAGATTATTCTTTTGTTTAAATCAGATGTATGAATGTGAAAACCTTAAAAATTTTGCAAGTTCTTTCTTTGATTTCTTTAGCTATCTTTACAGGAGCATTTCTGTTTGTTGCTATTGTCATTGTTCCCTTTTGGCTATCGTCTGAACCAAATTATTTTCTTGAATGGTTTGAGGTTAATTTTCTTAGGTTTCCCACCTTAATGATTCCTCTAAACCTAATAGCATTCTTGACAACTTTAGTTACTTTGATTGTTTCCTGGAAAAGTAAAGCAAATACCAAAAATATTTGGACTATAGCAACTATTGCCATTTTTTTAGCTTCAATCACTTATCCTATTTATTTTGCTTCAGCAAATTCTTTATTGTTAGATAAAGCTATTGAATTGTCTTTAGTTGTACCTAAAGTAATTACATGGTCAAATTGGAATTGGCTCAGAACAGCTTTAACTTTTGTCGCTCTGATACTTGCAGCTATAAGTGTTTATCAGCTTGAAGAAGAGCAAAACTAACTGACGTAATTTGGCGATTAGGCTTTGCCTACGCTTTGCGATCGCTTTTTGGATAGTTACAGTAGGATCTTCAAGCATGAGTTTAATTTCTTAATTGATTAGGGAACAACTCCGTATAATAAATAGTTAGGCGTTTACAGCTCAACTAAAGATGGAGCTTTATTGATGATCTTGTTTAAGAATCTTTTATTAAATCTAGTTGACAGGCAATTCCTGAATCATTTTGCTTCTGAAGCTCAGCGAGTAGTGACAGATTGCGAAAAAATGATTGTCAAGCGGGTTCAAGTAGCAGCTCAAGAAATATTTGAAAAACATGATCAACTCTGTCCCGATATCCAAGCTCATATAATCTTAAGATTATGTTGTTTAGCACTTGGTGGCTATCAAGTATTAGTAGCGGAGACAAATAATTCACAGACAGCATATTTCGTTCTCAAAACTACAGTTGGAAAACTCTACCAGGGCTTTGGACGGTTCATGTTTCATCCATTACTTTGGCTTTCAAGTGATCCAGTAAAAGTGATATCCAATATTAACTGGAAGAAATGGAATCAGCTTATATATGGAAAAGGTTTTGAATTTGATCAAGAAGAAACATTAAATAGAGTTACGCTCATCGTTAATCGATGCGCTTTTCACCAATTCTTTGTTGAGCAAGGCGAACCTCATTTGACCCAAGCTTTTTGTAATTGGGACAGGATATGGATGGATGTCATTGATAACTCAAATCGTCCAGTAAGGACTAAACGTCCTACAACAATCTCGACAGGTGCTGATTGCTGTCAGTTTCAATGTGTTAGAGATACAACAAAAAAAGAAACAGAAAATAATGATGTTATTCTAGAGCAACATAAATAAAAACTTACTACTTTAGCTTAATTTTCTTCTCCATAATCCTAGTTTTTTCTGCCAAAGATTAACTGGATAATAAAAAGCAGGACTCCAAAGGCTAGTAATAATTGCTGAAATAATTACTCCCTGCTGATATTTTTGCATCAAATCAGTTATACCAATTGAATGTTCTCCAGCATACTGTAAAGCAAAAATAGCTTCAGATAAAAATGTCATAAAAAACACGATAAAAGCGACAGAAATAAAATCTTCCCCTAAATACTTTTGCGTCTTGAGACTTGAACTTAAAACCCCTACCACGACAAAACTAAGAATATGTGAAGGAGTACTAATGACGATTCCATCATAAATGCAGCCGATAATTAAGCCAGCGATCGCTCCTTGCCATGCCGTTCTATTTAAACTCCAAGCCACAACCCAAATTAATAACCAGTTAGGATTTACTTCTAATAACTCCATCCCTGGAATATTCACTAGCATTAAAACAATACAAACAGTGACCGAAGCACTAACAAATAGTAAATTAATTATCTTTAAAATATTAAGTGATCTCTGTTTTTGGCGCTGCATGATTTACCTATTACCCATTACCTATTACTCATTCTCTAACTTAGATACAAAAGGCTGAATCACCACCCATTCTAAAATATCAATTGGCGCACTCAATTCAATCTCAACAGTAGCACCTTGATTTTTCTTTACAGATTTAACTTTTCCAATTGCTAAACCAGGAGGATAAAGTTTACTCAAGGAAGAAGTTGCAATCTCATCTCCAGGCTTAATGTCTGCTACTTGATGAAAAAATTGCATTACAACTGTAGATGAACTTTTGCCTCTAACATAGCCAAATTGACGATTACGACTGAGAATTGCCCCAACTCGACTAGTGCTATCACTGATTAATAAAACTTTGCTAGTATGAGGTGTAACGTGAGTAACTCGGCCCACTAACCCACCAATACCCGTAACAATATAGCCAGTTTGGACTCCATCTTTACTTCCCTTTCCCAGAGTAACCCGATTCCACCAGCGATCGCGACTACGACCGATTACAGGTGCAGCAATAGTTTTCACAGGTTGAGCTTCAGCATAAGCTAATGATTGCTTTAACTGTCGATTCTGCTGTTCTAACTCCGCTAAGTTTTGCTCTAGTTCTAAAATTTTGGCATTAGTCAGCCGCTCTTCTAGAGTAAACTGTGCTTGAGATTGAAATGGTTTAACTACAAAATAATAAGCTTCAGAGAGAAATGCAGCCTGAGTTTGTTTAATCCCTAAAGCAATAATTAGAGCGACTATAATTATTATTGTGCGAAACCCATATCTGTCCCACCAGCGACTCATACGATAGTTATCCCAATTAATTTTCTAACAGTATTAGAGATTGTTTAAAGAGCGATCGCTACTATTATCTCACTACAGAAGTATCACTAAAGACGCGATCAAAAGTTTTGTCTTCTAAAACTTTCCCTGTCCCCAACACCACACATTTCAAAGGATCGGCTGCAATATGAGTCACAATACCTGTCTCATGACTGATTAAAATATCAATACCCCGCAGTAATGCACCGCCTCCTGCTAACATGATGCCACGATCGATAATATCAGCAGCTAAATCTGGAGGAGTTTGCTCTAGAGTACGTTTAACCGCCTCAACGATACTTTTTACCGAATCTTGGAGACATTCCCTAATTTCTGATTCGCTCACTTCCACCGTACTGGGTAATCCCGAAAGCAAGTGTAAACCTCTTACTTCCATCGTGCGATCGTTCTCGTCTATAGGATAAGCAGAACCGATTGTGAATTTAATCATCTCCGCTGTATTTTCACCGATCGCTAATTTATGCTCTCGCTTAATTTGATTGGAGATCGCTTCGGTCAATTCATCCCCTGCAATACGAATCGACTCACTAATTACCTTGCCTTGAGAGCTAATTACAGCCACCTCAGTAGTTCCACCACCAATATCGACAATCATATTGCCTGTAGCTTCACTTACGGGTAAACCTGCTCCAATTGCTGCGGCGATCGGTTCTTCAATCAAGTTTACTTCCCTAGCTCCTGCATTCGTGGCAGCTTCAATCACCGCACGACGTTCCAACTTGGTGACACCGCTAGGAATGCCAATCACCATCCGAGGATGAACTAAAGGATTACCTTCAAAAGCTCGTTTAACAAATTCGTGGATCATGGCTTCTGTGGCGTCAAAATCAGCAATCACCCCATCTTTAAGGGGACGCAAGGCTTGAATATTTTCGGGAGAACGTCCTAGGAGTAATTTGGCTTCTTTACCAAATGCTCTGGGATATTCTGTTTTGCGTTCGATCGCGACTACAGAAGGTTCTTCCAAGACAATTCCTTTGCTAGATACATAGACCAAAGTATTCGCAGTACCTAGATCGATACCCATGTCCCGCGAAAGTTTAAAACGATTAAAAAAACCCACTGTAATATTTCGCTCCGAAAAAACTATTAACGCATTGTTTAAGTCGAATCTAATCTACTCCCTATATGTTAATTAGTCTAATCGCAAATATACTTAAATCTTTAGATCGTGTTTAAGCAGATCAGATTAGATATATCAGATAAAATATTTTGTCTAGACATTTATTAAGAATGATCTGCAACTATTTAACTCTTTTAATCCGAACTGAGATTACTTATTACTCAATCTAAAGTCTAACCAGCACAATTATTAACCGAAAAGTATTGCTTTAAGAGTAGCCACAGGTGATCGCGCTCAATTCCTATTTATCAAAATCAATTATTTCGCTCAAATATTCCTCCATAGGGTTTTTTGACGTAATTGCTGAAAATGCACAATTTGACTCAATTATAAATAAAAATTATTAATTATTAAAATTATTGACTTAAATTATTAACACTAGTAAAGTGCTAAATTAAGTTAATTAAGAATAAATATCAATAAAAGTTGTTATGTCTACTCGTATTAAAACTATAGAATTATTTCTAGCTTTAGGTTTCGCCACTGCTGTTAGTACACAAGTTTTACCTGTCAATGCCCAGGAATCAGAAGAAATGATGGAAGCTCAAACCACCGCCAATTATTCGTCGATCGCACAAGGGGGCGAAGGCGGTGAAAGTGGTGCAGCTACTACTGGAGGAGGCGAAGGTGGTGAAGGTGGCGAAGGCGGTGAAGGTGGCGAAGGTGGCGAAGGTGGCGAAGGTGGCGAAGGTGGCGAAGGTGGCGAAGGTGGCGAAGGTGGAGCAGCTGTAGTTGATACGGGAAACCCTGATGTAGACTATATGACAGTTCTTGGTTTAATGAAAGGTCATTTGAATGCTGCTCAAGAACTCATTGCCCTAAAAAATTATGAACAAGCTGCACCCCTTGTTGGAAAACCAATTCAAGAATTGTATGGTAATATCGCAACTGTTCTGCCACAGAAAGGGGTACAAGACTTCAAACCAACCTTAACTCAACTCCAGGATTTAATTCAATCTACACCAGATTCTCCAGAAGTACAGACTTTACTCGATGAGTCTTTAGCTTCTGTTGATGGCGCGATCGCAGCTATTCCCAAAGAACAAATTAACTCACCAGAATTTGTTATGGAGGTCATGGTGGAGATGCTCAATAATGCTGCTACTAGCTATCAAGCAGCGATCGCCAATAATCAGTTCGTGAAAGTTGCGGAATATCAAGATTCCAAAGGATCTGTAGACTATGCCGAGCAACTATATCAAACTATAGCAGAGCAAAAAAGCCAAGCAGATCCACAAGGACATCAAACTATTACTGAAAGTTTGACCCAATTAAAAACAGTGTGGCCATCAATTGAACCTCCAGCAGCACCGATTAAAGAACCTGGAGAAGTTCAGGCCTTAGTTTCCCAAATTGAATTTAGTAAGTAGATCGGGTAGATCGGGTCAATTTAGTCATAATTAATAGGTAAACAAGATTAATCCTGACTATCTAACGATATGAAACACTTTGGTATCCTATGTCCTCCTGGTGCGGGACATTTAAATCCGATGAGCGCTTTGGGTTTTGAACTGCAACAGCGAGGATATCGAGTTACCATGTTTGGCTTACCTGATGTTCAGCCTTATGCAACTGCTGCTCAAATAGACTTTCAGCCGATTGGTTTGGCTAAATATCCTTTGGGTAGTGTAAAGCGATCGCAAGAACGTTTAGGCAAATTAGATGGTATTCCAGCATTACTTTACACAATCGAGTTATTTCGTCAGGGAACAGAAGCAGTTTTGGGTGATATTCCCACAGCCTGTCGGCAAGTGGGGATAGAAGCTTTACTGATCGACCAGGTGTTACTCGAAGGTTCGACCATTGCTGAATATCTCAAGTTACCTTTTATAACCGTTTGCAATGCTCTATTACTCAACTCAGAACCGACTGTTC
>JBDKJC010000237.1:0-5951 GCA_039796815.1 Cyanobacteriota bacterium
AGTAGCGCAGTGGACCCACTTCGACTCCATCCCGAACTCGATTGTGAAACGCTGTGGCGGCGAAGATACTTGGGGGGTTGCCCCTCGGGAAAATAGCTCAGTGCCAGGTTCTCTTTTCCTATTTTCAATATAATTGAATGCTATGTATAGCGTTGTAAAAATCTCATTTTATAAATACTTGCTGACGAAGTATTTATAAAATGAGGTTTTTTTATTAGTATAGTTTTTAAAAATGATTAATGATTTATGTTCTTGGCATTATCCAGTTATGCAGAGATAATTGTCTAGAAGACTGAATGTAAGCTTTGCTCATCTTTGTGAGTGGTTTTTCGCTTTATTTTTTTAGTTTACTGGTTAATAATTATGCATACCGCTTCCGCCAAAATTCTAGTTGTAGATGATGACCCAGCCATTCGCAATTTAATCATTCGTTTTCTGAGTCAAAAAGATTATTTACTTGAGTCTGCTGTAGATGGTCAAAGTGCATTAAAGACATTTGAACAGTTTAACCCTGATTTAGTAATATTAGATGTTAATCTTCCTGATGCTTTAGGCTATAACTTGTGCGAAGAGATGCAGAAAAATACTGATGTTTTTATTTTAATGTTGACAAGTAGATCTGATGCTGCTGACAAAAAAGAAGGTTTTTTAAAAGGTGCAGACGATTATTTGACAAAACCTTTTGATCTTCAAGAATTAGAATATCGAGTAAAAGCTATTTTAAAAAGACAGCGGACAGTTTCTTCATCAGAGAAACAACCTTTAGTTTTTAGCAATATGGTTATTGATCCCGTTCGTAGAGAAGTAAAAATTAACGAGCAGTTTATTCTATTGACAGCACTAGAATTTGATTTACTACATTTTCTAGCTACCCGTCCAGGAAGAGTGTGGCGCAGAGATGAATTAATTCAAAGTGTTTGGGATTATGATTATGTGGGGGATCAAAGAGTCGTTGATGTTCACATTGGTCAGATCCGTAAAAAAATTGAGCTCGACTCGGCAGAACCATCTTTTATTCAAACTGTCAGAGGTGTCGGCTACAAATTTGAAGTAGATCCAGTTTCTGAAGATCTTTGAAATAGATATAAGGTATAACTGACTTAAAATCAGGCTAGATCAAGTTAGCAATAGTATCCTGAATTGCTTTTTTTTGTTCGGTACTGTAACCCCATCGTTCTATGAACTTTTGATATTTACCACTACCATTTTTAATCGTGTTTTGTATTTCTTGGAGCTTCTTTTCAATTAATTGCAGGTTGAGTTGTTGAATTAGATTGCAGGTACGTTGACAAACTCTTTGAGATCCAGCAACATTTTCTGAATCATTATTCTGACTATGGGCAACGATCATAGCTGAAGACATAGCTAAATTTTTGACTAATAATTCGCTAGACATTTCCGCAGCAGATTTTAATCCATTCAACACTCCTGTAGAAGGACTATCTGCCAAGGGCATATCGCTAGTCAAATAAGCGACAAAAAACCCTCTTCCACCATTTTTGCTACTTAGTATGGATAAAACTTTTTGTTGAACTTCAAAATCGCTTAATTTATTAGAGTTCATTTGATCCATTAAGGATTGAGTAACCGCGATCGCTTGAGAAAAAGACATGGATTCTGGAGAAGAATTAGGCATAAATTTTGAATTAATTGTAACTACAAATCTAGCTTTTATTTATTTGTACAAGCTTAGAGCTACAGCCCCTTCGGGGCCTTCGGCGCGCTTCGCTCTTGGGGCTTACACCCCGTGCTTATAGCTTATAGCTTTTTCAAAGTGAGATCACGGACAAATTTGCCAAGAGCGTTATTTTCGTGAGTAGTTTGGGAATAATAACGGTGTAAACCCTGAAATATTTAGTTAATTTCTGCCAACAATGAATTTAATCAGAGTTTTTACCATCGCCAATAATGGATTTAAAGAAGTTATTCGCGATCGCATTCTTTATTTTATTGGCTTCTTTTCTTTGTTGCTGATTCTGGCTCAAAGAATTGTCCCTGAAATTGCAGCGGGGACTCATGAAAAGATTTTGTTAGATGTTGGTATTGGTGCGATTAATATTCTCAGCGTTATCGTCGCCATTTTTATCGGCACGGCCTTAATTAACAAGGAAATTGAAAAACGCACATTATTAATGCTCATTCCCAAACCAATCAGCCGTGCTGAATTGATCTTAGGAAAGCATTTAGGACTTACTGCTGTGTTGGGGGTGATGATGGCGATTATGATGGGAATTTATCTGGCTATGTTGAGTCTTTCCCAGATTAACTATCCCACAGGAGCATTAATTACTGCCTCCGTTTATTTGCTGCTCGAACTAGCATTAATTGCTGCGGTGGCGATCTTCTTTGGCGTATTTACTAGCTCGATTTTGGCTACTTTATTTAGTTTCGGTGTTTATTTAATGGGACACTTCAGCGAAGATTTAGTTGAATTAGGCAAACTTAGTAAAAATGCCAGCATTGAGAGTTTAACCACCAGTCTTTATTTAGTATTACCTAATCTTTCACGGTTAGATTTGAAAAATGAAGCTGTTTATGGTTTGTTACCAAACTCAGGAGAATTAATCGCCCATGCAATGTATGGTTTACTATACACTGCTCTACTACTAATTATCTCCATCATGATTTTCGCTCAAAAAGAATTTTAAGTAGTTTTACTGAGTAAAAGTAATTACCTTGATACAATGGTTCTTAATGGCTTAATTGCTTGGTTAAATTAAACTATTCTTAGTTGCGACCAAAGCTACATTGATTAATTAGTCAATTATTTAGTACTCAATTACTGATTATAAATGACAAGAATCATTAGCTTTTATTCAAGATTGATACTTTTTGCTCGAAACGAGATCATAAGTAAAAGTTTCTATAACAATAAAATCATTGAAGAAAGTTGACAGATATCATGAAGACAAACTTGTTGAATACACGCAAAATATCTGAGCAGCATTTGTCATTATGTTAGAAAGTTCTGGGTCGTTACAGCTACATTCAAAACCCGCACTCAGCAACGTGAATCTTCTCATTGTTTCAAATCAGTCAGCAAACTTTCAGGCGATCGCCAGTTGTTTAGAGGCAGCAGACATAAGCTTTTGCGCCGATGCGATCGATCCAGAGCAATTAAGCGATCGCCCATCTTCTAACAAATATAGTGCAATTTGCTATGATTACACGGCAAATCATCAAGACAACCAAATAGAATCGTTAATTGACAAACTTCACTGGTGGTGTCATTTATATCCTGATACTCCTGTGATTTTAATTACCGATGCTTTGGGTGATGAAGCAGCAGCAAGAATAATTCAGTCAGGGGTTCATGGTTATGTACTCAGACATCAACTCGATCGATTACCCAGCACTTTAAAAAAGTCTTTATTTGATTTTGCTAGTAAACAAGCAATAGTTAAGCAGCAACAAGACTTAATTAAAGAACAACAGTTTCAGCTGCAACAGCTACAGGCAGAAATTAAAATCCGTAGTGATGCTGAAAAAACTCAAGCCATCAGATTGGTACAGCAGCAGAAAATAATTGAGCAGGAGCAAAATAAAGTACAACAGTTAGAAGCAGAGATTCAATCCTGGATTGAGGGAGAGGAAACTAAGCAAGAACATCTTTCTCACCTAAATCATGAGCTACGCAGTCCAATTTCTTCGATGTTGGGTTTTGCAGGAATGCTCAAAGAACAATATTATGGCGAACTAAATGAGCGACAAATGCGATATGTTAGCGCTATGCTCAGTGTCGGTCAATATATGTTGGATTTAGTCAATAATTATCTTGATATTGCCAAGATCGATGCTAATAAACAAACTTTGGATCTAGAACGATTAGCGGTAGCAGAGGTTTGTCAGAATGCGTTGTTTTGCTTAGAAAAAAAGGCCGAACAAAAAGAATTAAAGTTAAACTTGGACTTGAGTGATGAGATAGATTTTTGCACCGCTGACTCCCGTTGTTTAAGACAAATTTTAATCAATCTCTTAAGCAACGCAGTTAAATTTACCAAGTGCGGAAATATTACACTTCAGGTTAAACAGGATGCAGAGTTTCTTAACTTTGCTGTAATTGATACAGGAATAGGAATATCGCCAGAAAATATAATTAAATTGTTCAAGCCGTTTCCCCAAATCAGCAATCATCAAGAAAGCACGGGTTTAGGTTTGGCATTGTCGAGAAAACTAGCTCGACTTCAGGGTGGAGATATTGTGGTAACTTCTGAATTAGGTAAAGGTAGTTGTTTTACTCTCAGTATCCCTAGATTTACTGATTACTAATTACTGATTACTAATTACTGGTTACTAATTCAAGCATCGAGTATTTAGATTAGATACTATGAGAAGAGTTAAGGATTGGTTGATAGTTAGGTAATGAGCGAAAAATTAGCAAGACTGAGAAGTCTGTTTGAGGAAATGGAACAAGCTTTGATTGCCTACTCTGGAGGAGTAGATAGTACCTTAGTGGCAAAAATTGCCTATGATGTTTTAGGCGATCGCGCTCTGGCAATTACGGCGGTATCTCCTTCTCTACTTCCTGAAGAATTAGTTGATGCTCAAACCCAAGCTGCGCAAATTGGAATCAAACATGAGCTAGTGACAACTCATGAAATGGATAACCCTGATTACACTTCAAATCCCATTAATCGCTGTTATTTTTGCAAAAGTGAGTTGCATGATACCTTGAAACCATTGGCGCTTCAACGTGGTTATTCTTACGTGATAGATGGGGTTAACGCCGACGATCTCCAGGATTATCGTCCAGGTATTCAAGCAGCTAAAGAAAGAGGTGCGCGATCGCCTTTAGCCGAGATTAACGTGAGTAAAACAGAAGTAAGAGAAATTTCTCGTAGTTTAGGATTAGCCTGGTGGGATAAGCCTGCTCAACCCTGTCTTAGCTCACGTTTTCCTTATGGCGAAGCAATTACTGTAACTAAGTTGCAGCGAGTTGGTAGAGCTGAGATTTATCTACGCCAGCTGGGGTATACTAACTTGCGAGTACGCTCTCAAGAGGATACTGCCAAAATTGAATTGCCAGCAACAGAAATTACTCAATTTGTGCAACAGGTGAATTTACCAGAGTTGGTCAAAACTTTCCAAGAATTGGGTTTTATCTACGTTACTTTAGACTTAGAAGGTTACCGTAGTGGCAAATTAAATCAGGTTTTGCAGTAGTTTCCTTCGTCTCGATAGGTGACAAGTTATAGTAAGTAGTAAGTGGATGAAATACCCATTACCCATTACTCAATACTCAATTTTATTGTCAGGTTATTTCTGTGCGGATGATAATTGCACAAGTAATAGACCAAACCATTGCTGAGGATCGGTGTAGGTTTTAATTAAGTTTAAATTGCGATCGCTTAAATATTTTTCCATTTTTTCTAAATTAAATTTGCGAGAGATTTCGGTTAGTATTCTCTCTTCTTTTTCTAGTTTAATGGTTAAATTTAAACTTGATAAAGTAACAGTTTGCTCTTTTTGGCTAATTAAATACATTTCAATTTGATCTTCAGTTTGATTATAAATAGCCTGATGTTTAAATGAATCTAGATTAAAGTTGCCAGCAAAGCGATGATTTAGGTGTTGCAGCATATTGAGATTAAAAGCTGCGGTAACTCCTTGGGAATCATTGTAGGCTGCTTCTAATACTCCTACGGGTTTTTGCAAGTCGATACCAAGTAAAAAATAATCTCCAGGATTTAATGCTGATGTCACTTGAGCGATAAAGCGATCGCATTTTGCGGAATTAAAATTACCAATGCTACTACCTAAAAAGATAATTATTCTTTTGCCTAAAAAATTGTTTTTTAGTTGTTGCAGTGCTTGGCTATAAGTTGCGACTTTCCCCTGTATCTTAACTTGAGGATAATCGATCAGTAATTCCTTAGCACTTTCTTTGAGTATGCTGTCACTAACATCAACAGGTATATAATATAAAGGAATATTTAATTCTTGATAAGCAT
>JBDKJC010000238.1:0-5941 GCA_039796815.1 Cyanobacteriota bacterium
CAGATGATATTTTAGAAAAATATAAAGAACAACAAGCTCCAGAAAGAGGGTTTGCTTTCTTGAAAGATCCTTTATTTTTTGCCGATAGTGTATTCTTAAAAAATTCTCAAAGAGTAGAAACTATGGCAATGCTAATGGGATTATGTCTTTTAGTTTATTCAATAGGGCAAAGACAGATACGCCAAGGGTTACAAACGGCAAAAACAGGTATTAAAAATCAATTAGGCAAACTAACACAAAGACCAACACTACGTTGGATATTTCAGTGTTTTCAAGGAATTCACCTAGTCAATTTTCAAGGTATTAAACAAATTTCTAATTTAAGTAATGAACGTCAGTTTACATTAAAGTTTTTTTCTGAATCTATTCAAAAATATTATATTTTATCTGGATAAGAAAAAAGTTTTTGAGTTGAGGAATAATTGATTTTCAATTTTTTAAAAAACTAAGTTTTTGCCAATATCTTATGTTTACTTATTCTCAATAAACAATAACTATTGAAAATGAATAAGACTGTCTCAATTTAGTTTTCTAGTCCTCCAAAAAAACTCAAGAATTTAGGTATTTTGACTTAATTTTCTGTAAGATTTAGAGGTTATTTTTGTGACTTATTAGTTAATACATTTTGACGTGCGGAAGATGGGTTTTAAATACTCTTTTAAAGAATCACGCATCACATCGACGGGGACTGGTTGCTGAAGCCAGATTTGTAGAGCAGCTACTCCCTGTTGCACTAACATTTCCAAACCGTCGATCGCCATTATTCCTTGAGCCTGAGCTTGTTGTAGAAACTGGGTTGGATTGGGGGTATAGATAAGATCGTAGGCGATCGCTTTTGGTTTGAGTTTCTGCATTAAGGATTCTTCTACAGGCGAAGCATCTATATGGGGAGACATTCCTACAGGAGTTGTATTAACCAGTAAGTCAGCAGCAGGAATTAGACTACTTAAATTATTCCAGTTATGGATTTTAAGTAAGGAAGTGATCTTGGTGGAGTGTGACCAACTCTGATAAAACCTTGCTAGTTTATTAGGATCGCGTCCAACAACATGAATTTCTGGACATCCTAAGTTAGTCAAACCAGCAATTACGGCTCTAGCAGCACCACCATTACCTAGAATTACAGGAGTTGTTTTGCTCCAGTCACGAGACATCGCTTTTAACGGCGCAATAAAACCCTCTGCATCGGTGTTTGTACCTTTCCAGCCTGATTCAGTACGCCAGACTGTATTTACCGCACCAATATTAGCTGCATCGTCAGAGATTTCTGTCAGTAACGGGATGATTTCTTGTTTGTGGGGAATCGTGATGCTAAATCCGACTAAATCGAAGGCACTAAAACCTGCAAGTACTGTAGCTAAATCTCCTTGCTTGACTGGGAAAGGAACGTAGATATAATCTAGTCCTAAACTAGCGATCGCTGCATTATGCATTACAGGAGACAGGGAATGTTCCACAGGATCGCCAATAATACCCAGAAGCTTTGTTTTGCCCGTAATTTGCTGCATGATGCTGACCTTTGATTCAATACGTCTATTGTGAATTAGCTTCGTTCAAATTAATTGGTTTTTAGCTCTTAGCTATTAGCTATCAGCTCTTAGCTTTAAGAAAAAGCGCTCAATTTATCCCCAAAAATACACTTCGCTATGCCAATTATCAATCACTCCTGCCTTCTGCTTTTTCTGCTTTATACATTTGATACATTTCTGGCAATCGCTTATACATAACAAACAGCTTGCGATAGAGCCGACTAGGGAGATGTGGCATCCCTGAAACCATTTCTCCCGATGCTACGTTGCCAGTAATTCCAGTTTGTCCTGTCGCAATAACGCGATCGCCTATGGTTACCTGATTGGCAACACCGACTTGTCCCCCAAGCATGACTCCATTGCCAATAATTGCTCCCCCAGCTAATCCTACTTGAGAAGCCATCGCGCAATTCTGTCCAATTTGACAGCCATGTCCAACCTGTACTAAATTATCGAGTTTAGTATTGCGTCCAATGCGAGTTTCTCCCACCGCAGGACGATCTACCGCACTGTTACAGCCAATTTCTACGCCATCTTCTAAGACGGTAGAGCCTGACTGTTCCATTTTGTACCAGCCTGTTGCAGTTGGCACAAAGCCAAAACCTTCTGAACCGATCACCGCACCACTATGAATGACACAACCAGCGCCAATTTGAGTTCGTTCATGGATGGTACAGTTGGCATGGAGAATAGTATCACTACCAATAGTCACATCAGGATAAATAACTACATTAGGATGAATTGTCACGCGCTCGCCAATCGTTACTCCCTTTTGAATTACAACATTTGCGCCAATATAAACATCTTGCCCTACAGTACTATCAAGCTCAATAACTGCACTAGAATGAATACCTGGAGTTGGTTTGAAAGGCTGATAAAAAAGTGCGATCGCTTGAGCAAATAATAATCTGGGGTCAGAAGTAGCAATCCAGGCAATATTTCTGTCTGAGGCTTGGATTTGTAGAGTTTCATCTAGAGGCAAGATTAAAGCAGTCGCTTGAGTTGTCGCCACCATGGCTGCAAACTTTCCGCCTTCAACGTAGCTTAATGAGTTACAATCTGAGCGCTCGATTGCAGCTACTCCTTGTAATTCAGGATTCAAATTCTGATGTTGAGCCAGACTGTTATGATTAGCTACTACACCAAGTTTGGTGACAAGTTCTTGAAACTTCATTGCAGGGGATGATTTAGATGAATAAAGGCAAGAATTATTCTAAGCCATTATCAATGAGCAGTGAACAGTGAACAGTGAACAGTAATCAGTAATCAGTAATCAGTTTTCGTTACAAGACCATAATTCCTTGCAGATTCCATCGAAATATCTGGAAGATTATGAAGCATTTCATCCCATGTAGTTTGTCCTTGCAAGGCTTCTAAAACAATCTGAAGCGGTTCAGCAAGAATCGCTTGAAAATCTACCTCTTCATGAAACTGGGTTTTAAAAGCTAGACGTTCCTGGGGAGGAACAAATTGAGCGTCAACTCCTTCTTTGTTGCCTCTTGCATCAACCCGATACCAACCAATTCCAGATAAATGAATTGCATTAAAACCGTGTAAACTATACGGCGCACCTTTATCATCAATACTCAATCGCTGATAACAAAATCCTGTTGGGATCTGGTTTGCCCGAAGCAATGCTGCCAGCAAATGGCTCTTGGCATAGCAATAACCTGTTTTATATTTAAGGACATCAGAAGCGCGGTAAGTCACAGGGTTCATCTGGTAGTCGAAGCTGTGATAAATTTCATCTCGCACCCACTCGAAGCACGCTTTCGAGATTGCCATTGACGTTTCACACCCCAATGCAATTTGTTTAGCACACTCCATAATTTCTGGATGCTGCCAGTCGATGACTTCACTAACCTTCAAATACTCTTTCATATCAATTGTCATGAATCCTGCAACCTTAATTCTAAAAACCTTATCAGTAATTGCAAATTAAATTAAATGATTAAGCAATCGCGATTTAACTTTTAGTGCAAATAAATGCCGATCGCAGCTTACATTAAGATTAAACCTCTATTTAAACCAGAAATAGCAATGCCCAAGGAAAATAACGCTAAAAATTCTTTACTATCTGTGCGACTTACTGAAGCAGGCAAAGTATTTTTAGAGCGCTCCTATCTGGTATTAGCGCAGCTCGAACAGGCGATCGCAGTGACCCAACAGATCGGGCGGGGTGAAGTGGGACGGTTAGCGATCGGCTTTGTTGACTCTGCAATGTATACGTTAGTACCAGAGATTGTAAGGGTCTTTCGAGAACAGTTTCCAGCGGTAGAACTGCGATTGCATGAACTGACGACTGCTCAACAGATTCAAGCGCTGCATCACAAACAGGTTGATATCGGTATTGTTCGCTCTGCCATCAGCGAAGCAGGTTTAAGTGTGGAATGCTTTCTGCCAGAATCATTGGTCTTGGCATTGCCAGAAACCCATCCTTTGTCTGCCCAGACTCAAGTGTCGCTCTCCTCATTGGCAGATGAATTATTTATTTTATTTCCTGCCAAAATGGGACCCGTCTTTTACGAGCAGATTATTACCATTTGTCAACAAGCTGGATTTCGTCCGAAAGTTGCTCAAGAGGCAGTTCAGATGCAGACGATCGTCGGCTTAGTTGCAGCAGGGCTGGGCATTGCGATCGTACCCGCCTCCTTACAAAACTTCCACAGAAGCGGAATTATTTACAGACCCTTACAAGAGCAGATACCCAAGACTGGACTTTATCTGGCTTGGCGACAGCATGATACATCACCAGTACTAAGCGCATTTCTCGGCTTGGCACGGAGTAAATCAAATGATTAAACGATCGCGATTTAACTTTTAGTGCAAATAGATGCCGATCGCATCGTACATTAAGATTAAACCTCGATTTAAACCAGAGACAGCAATGCTCAATGAAAATAGCGCTCAAGCTTCTTTACTATCCGATGCTAGTAAAAGACTAGAACAAGCCTTAAAATACGTAGATATTTCCGAAGATGCGATCGCTCGTCTACAACATCCAAAGACTAGCCTGAGTGTTTCTATTCCTGTCAGGATGGATGATGGTAGTTTAAAAGTATTCTCTGGTTATCGGGTGCGTTACGACGACACTAGAGGCGCGGGTAAAGGCGGAGTGCGTTATCATCCTGGGGTTAATTTAGATGAAGTTCAGTCCTTAGCCTTCTGGATGACCTTTAAATGTGCCTTGTTAGATTTACCCTTTGGTGGCGCTAAAGGAGGTATTACGGTAAATCCGAAAGAATTATCCAAAGCCGAGCTAGAAAGGCTGAGTCGGGGTTATATTGATGCGATCGCCGATGCGATCGGTATAGATGTTGATATTTTAGCTCCTGATGTTTATACCAATGCTGTAATTATGGGTTGGATGATGGATCAATACAGTACTATCCAGCGTAAGTTGTGTCGTGGGGTAGTTACAGGAAAACCACTGACCCTAGGAGGTAGTAAGGGTAGAGATACGGCGACGGCGATGGGAGCTTTTACGGTAATTGAGGCTATGCTACCAAAGTTTAAATTAATTCCTAATGAGACTACTGTAGCAATCCAAGGTTTTGGTAATGCTGGTGCAACTTTAGCTGGATTTCTGGCTGAGGCGGGATATAAAATAGTTGCCGTTAGTGACTCCAAAGGCGGTATTTATGCACCCCAAGGTTTAGATATTGCTAGCATTAGCAAACATAAAAATCAAAGTCGAGAAATGAAGGCGGTCTATTGCCATGATACTGTATGCAGCATTGTCGAACATAAAGTGATTACTAATGAGGAATTATTGGCTTTAGATGTAGATGTCTTAATTCCTGCTGCCTTGGAAAATCAAATAATCCAAGCTAATGCCCAGGATATTAAAGCTAAGTATATCTTTGAAGTGGCAAATGGCCCGATTAATTTTGATGCGGATCGAATATTAGCTCAACAGGGAACTTATGTTTTTCCCGATATCTTAGTTAATGCTGGTGGTGTTACTGTTAGTTACTTTGAATGGGTACAAAACCGTAATGGTTGGTACTGGACATTAGCAGAGGTTAATCAACGTCTTCAAGAGAAAATGCAAAGAGAAGCCGAACAAGTTTGGCAGATTAGTCAAGATTCCCAAATCGATCTGCGCACCGCTGCTTATGTACAAGCTCTTAAACGATTAGGAGAGGCTTTAGATGCTAAGGGAAACAGAAATTATTTTGTCAATTCTTAATCTTTAAAAGCTATTAGCTAAATTTTTCTCCGTTGATGTTGGAGTATTTTATTTAAAGTTGCGATCGCCTTTCAACAAAATATTAATCCAATTGGCGATCGCACTAAAATAATTTTACAAGTCATTTTCAGTTAATTCAGCGATCTTCATCAAGGCTTTTAATGTGCCTATTTTTAAGTCTTTATTTCTGTGAACAGGAATAGATAAAATTTTATCTGCC
>JBDKJC010000239.1:0-5927 GCA_039796815.1 Cyanobacteriota bacterium
CCATGATGTTTTACCCACAGAATGGAAACAACTGACTCCCAGAGAACAGGAAATTTTACAGTGCATTGCGCGAGGAGCAAGTAATCGTGAAATTGCCCAAGAACTATACATTTCCGAGAAAACAGTACGAAATCATGTCACCAACATTTTAAGTCAATTAAATTTGCGCGATCGCACACAAGCTGCTATTTTTGTTCACGCTCACTTGTCGAGAACATTTCAACAAGGATGAAACAGTTAGGTAGATAAGCGAAATATGAAAATTCTTTTAGTAGACGACGAAACTGAATTAAGTGAGCCTTTGAGTCGAATTTTGTTGACCGAAGGCTATCAGGTAGATATTGCTAATGATGGTGCAGCAGGAATGAACTTAGCATTGCAAAACCAATATGATTTGCTGATTTTAGACTGGATGATGCCTCATAAATCGGGAATTGAAATCTGTCAATCAGTGCGATCGCAGCTCATTTCCACTCCCGTATTATTGTTAACTGCTAAAGATACAGTAGACGATCGCGTTGATGGTTTGGATGCAGGAGCGGATGACTATTTGGTTAAGCCGTTTGAACTCAGGGAATTAATGGCTAGAGTACGGGCTTTATTGCGTCGCTCAACCCTAGAAACTCCCCATGGCGATCGCTTAAAAGTGGCAGATCTGGAATTAGATCTGGATAATCAGGTGGTCTATCGTCAGGATAAAGTAATTAATCTTTCGGAAAAAGAAATTAAGTTGCTAACCTACTTTATGCAACATCCAGACAGATTATTAGCCCACGAAGAAATCTATCGCTATCTTTGGCCAGCCGATGAACAACCGAGTAGCAATGTGCTGGCTGCATTAGTAAGACTATTACGACGCAAGATTGAAATTCACAACGAAACGCAATTAATTCATACCGTATACGGCAAAGGTTATCGTTTTGGTCTCAATTAATCTCTGTCATGGATGACAAGTTAAGCTGATTCGTTTTTAGTCGCATACTACATAAGCGCGTTAATACTTATTAATAAACTCTGTATATATTAGCGATCGCTAAATAAAAAAATATCTTAAAAGCTTAGAGCTTATGACTTATAGCTGACAACCGATTGATCCTAAGCGTAGTCCTTAACTTGTCACCAATTAATCTCTGTTAAAACCTCAGTGGTGGGTTGTCTTCCTTTTGGCACTGTAGTTGAGTTGCCTTAGCTTTAGCCCGCATTTTGGCAACTAACTGCCGATCTTTCCCTGATAGGTTAGATTTAACTGGAGCTGCAAGCTCAAGTGATTTCAGCGGTTTTAATTGCTTTGACAACTTTAAAGTCTTTTCGATCGGAATTGCCAAGCTAGAGCGAGTAATTAATTCCTGTAGTGCGGGACATAGCTCTGAACCATCTTGATAAATTTCTGGCAATTCCCACAGAGGATAAGCGTGTTTGCCGTTAATCCCAATCACTTCTGCTTGAGAATTGAATAATGGACCGCCACTCATCCCTTTTTTGACATCATTGGTGTAACCGATCTGGTAGCCTTCAGTCAAAGGTTGATTGAGGATAATCGCTACTCTACCTAGTTTTAAACTTAATTTTCGCGGACCAAAGATGTTAGATTGCGCCCAAACAGCAGAAGCTTGTGGTAGGCTGAGTTCTTGGTACGGGAAGCCCGCTGCAAACACAGATTCGCCCACTTCTAAATTCGTCGAACTGCCTATTTTCGCTGTTTGATAGTCAGTATCGGCTTGGAACTTGAGAATTGCTAGATCGTATTGCTCCCCAGAAGTGTTCATTTTAGTTATTACCTCCGCACGATAAGTACTACCGTCCACAGTTTCAATCGTGTAAGGAGGTTCTCCAGCCCTAAGAACATGCTGGTTCGTAATGACCAGATATTCTTGGTTATTGTGCTGCACAATAAATCCAGAACCCAAACTATCTTGATTTAAAATCCTAACGCTAATATTTGATGCTACCTGACTAATTTTAGTCGCTAACCGCTCAGGAGAAGCTGAGACAATCGTTGTTTTAAAGCGATCGCTATCTCCAGACAAAAACACCCCAGTACAGATAAGACAAAAGATTATCTTGGCTACTTGGGATGTTGAATTGGCAACAGAAAACAGAAGATAACTATATTTTCGGTCTTGGTTTTTATAACCCTTGCTGGGTGGCCATTTCATTCATTAATCAATCTAGCATGAGTACTTTGCAAGGCAAGACTTATTTTTCTACTGGTACTTTTTCGAGGAATTCGTCCACATCGACATAGAATTCGCCGTCCGAGTAGAAGCCAGGGTCATCCGCACTGAGAGTTAGAGTTTCGCCACTAACGCTGCGACGGAAATCTACTAGCTTAACTAGTACTGCTTCAGGATCGGTTTCTGGCTTGAGAGTAATTAGTACATTGTCGCTAGGGCAGTTGCCACCACGAGCATTAGCTACACATAGTACTGGTAAATTGTTGACGTTTCCTGTGCGGATAAACTTCAAATTACCTCGATCGAGAAATTTTTGAAATCTACTAGATACCGCAGAACATCTTTTTTGCGGAGTCCAATCGGGAGAAAATTCAGTTTCCCAGTTGATCAGTTTTACTCTACCTCTCGGGGTATTAACAAAAGTATTCCAACTATTGTTTAGTTGAGCGCAATAATAAGTATTAGTATTTTTAGTTTGGGCTTCGGCAGGGTTAAAGACTGCGCTACCAAGAATCACACCAAGCCCAGCAATCATGCCAGTCAATGTTTTAATTTTCATGATACTTTCAGAGATATTATGAGCCGTTAACAGGATAAACTACAGGTTCACTCCACCGTAATTCTAGCGGAATTTGTCCGATCGCAGACATTCTTCTTAGTTTCTACTAGCAAGATTTACAGTAAGTTCATAATGTAGCTAAAAAATGTACAATAATCGAAAATTAGGCAAATTATTACGCTAAAGTTTTCGGTTTAACCAGCTTGGCTTCAATAATCTGGCGGTTTAGATTGTGTCCAATTAAGACTAATTTAGTTTGTCGAAATTCAGCTGCCATCCACAGGCGATCGTAAAAAGTATCAAAGCGATTTCCTACCCCCTGTAACACCAAGCGCATCGGCTTATTTGGCACGTTGACAAAACCTTTGACGCGATAAATTTCTTGTTCGGCTACAAGTTCTTTAAGTTGTTGAATTAAGGCTTGAGGCTCAAATGAGCGATCTAAAACTAATTCGATCGCCTTAATATCCTCATCATGCTCGTGTTCTGCTTCATGATCGTGGTGGGAATGACGGTTATCAAGGTCATCTTCTACGGCAGCATTAAATCCTAAAAGGAGATCGGGGTTAATTAACCCGTCTTTCACGGTGACAATCTTCACCCCAGGCGATAATTCATGCTTCAGCCAGGTTTTGACTTTAGTTAAGGTTTGCGGATCTACTAGATCTGTTTTTGTGAGCAAGACTAGATCCGCACAGGCTAACTGATCCTCGAATAACTCTTCAATGGGAGTTTCGTGATCGAGATTAGGATCGGCTTCTCTTTGAGACTCTAAAGCAGCTAAATCGCCAACTAAGTTACCCATACCCAAGGCATGACAGTCGACTACCGTTACTACCCCATCTACCGTGGCGCTGTTGCGAATTGCTGGCCACTGAAAAGCTTGTATCAAGGGTTTTGGTAAAGCTAATCCTGAAGTTTCGATCAGCAGACAGTCTATTTGCTCTCGACGCTGGAGTAATTCCTGCATGATCGGATAAAACTCTTCTTGGACAGTGCAGCACAGGCAACCATTGGTCAATTCGACAATATTACTCTGGGTATTTGATTCATCGTCACAAATCTGACACGCTCGCAATAGATCGCCATCAATGCCTACTTCGCCAAACTCATTGACCAATACGGCGATCCGTTTACCTTGATTATTTTGTAACAGATGACGTACTAGAGTGGTTTTACCTGCCCCAAGAAAGCCTGAAATTACGGTAACGGGTATTTTGTGCATGATTATCTAAATAATTATTTTTTGCTAGTTGCGATCGCCAGTTCCAATTAAAAATCTTAAACAAATAATTTTAACTGTTGCGGGGTTTGGGGGGCGATGCTTCTCGCCAATTTTCTATTGTTAAACCTTCTATTTTCTCAAAATGTTTAACGTTACTTGTGACCACAATTAAATCATGATGAACTGCGATCGCCCCAATCAAAAGGTCAGCAATCCCAATCTCCAACCCATTACTTTTTAGAGAATACTTAATACTACTGGCAACAGGAACTACCGCTGTATCAAAAGGCAAATCACCAACGCTTTGATATAAAGTTTGAATTGGATCATAAATGCGCGATCGCAATTCTGGCTTTTTAACTAGACCATATTCAATCTCAAACTTAGTTATTGAAGTAATGTAAATCCAATTACGAGATATGGTGGTTAATTTTTCTAAGATTGATCGATCGCCTCGAATAAAGTCTGAAACAGTAGTAGTATCGAGCAAATACATTAAACAATATTCTCTCCCAAAGGCAACAGATCTTCTTCTAAACTACCTGCTTCAAACTCTGGTACGCCCTGCCAATTAATAATACTTGGATGCCAAGAGTCTTGATTCTCTAGCTCATTTAAGCTTTTTTCAATTGCCTGTACGATAAATTTGTTTTTGGATAGCTTGCTGTAATTCAAATAAGCACTAAGGCGATCGTTTAAGTCCCCAGGTATATGTACTGATGTATTCATAACTTTCTGGTATATTTTTGTATAATTATACCAGAAATAGTCTTGAAATTAATAAGTCAATTACTCTTAATATCGTTATAGAGAATTTAACCTAAAACGATGTTGGACAAAAAAGTAAACCCAACACCACAGACAGTAAAGCCTGCAAAGCGTAGCCAGAGAATTGACTTATTTGGCTGATTAAGTATTCTTTTACCTAGATAGAAAGCGATCGCACTGATTCCTAATTGAATCAAGCAAAAACCCAGGAGATATGCACCCAAAGCGCTAGTTTCCGCTCCGATAATGGATTCACCGTAAGCATAACCGTGAAAAATACCAGCGATCGCGCTAATTACAGCCAACAGCGACCAGTTTAGCTGATTTTTCTGAGCTAAAAAGATCCCAATTAGCAATACTGAAGCCGAAATAATCAGTTCAGGAGTAGGAAGATTAATACTTTGCAGATGAATTCCCGTACCCACCGCCGTAGCGATCACAAACGCAGTCGGTATCATCATCCCTAAGTTGGTACTTAAAGCCGCCAATAAGCCGATGGCGATCACAAATGCTAAATGGTCGATGCCGATTACTGGATGAGCTAAACCAGATATAAATCCTGCCCCAAAAGTACTAGGTAGTGTACCTCCCATCCCATGATGAGCCAGAGCAGGGGAAGCATTAAATAAAAAATTAATGCTCAAGAGAACAGTCGAAACCAAACCAAAAGCGATCGCTTTATTTTTATTCATAAATTACCCAATTTTATCTATTAAAAACTAGTATCGATGCAATAAGATACTGATTACTGATTACTGATTACTGATTACCTAAGCTGGCGATCGCAATTTAAAATAAGCTAAGCAGAAATTTCGTAGAGTAAATAAACTGCCACAGGAGTTAACGGAAACTAGCATCATCTGTACCTCGCAGATCTAAAAAACAGCTATTGTATAAGACCATCGGTGGGCATTCTGACTCTGGAGTTTGCCAAGCATAAACTCCTTACAGTTGCGGGACAGTGCCAGATTCTCACTGGGCTTCCCCCCTTACGTTTGCACGAATCCGCACAAAACCGACTGATAAATAATTATGGTGAGGCAATATTACCACTAATAGTGTCACTACAGGACAATCTACCATCGAGGCGTAAAATTAAGACTTGCAACTACTTGAGTGTGAGGTTATTGGTCTTGGTATAATCTGCTTTAAAGCAAATCTTAAATAATTGCAGAGAAATGGCAGACTGGCAGGTAGTTGA
>JBDKJC010000240.1:0-5921 GCA_039796815.1 Cyanobacteriota bacterium
GCGTCGTCCGATTTCAGGAATTTCCTATCTAATAGGTGCGGCTTCTCTAGTGGCTTTTCCGCCTCTGGGTTGTTTTTGGACGCTAACAGAATTGGCAGATCGTCTCTGGCAAACTCATCCCTGGCTAGTGGGAGTAATGCTAATTGTTAATAGCTTAACGGCGTTTAGCTTAACTCGCGAGTTTTGTTTAATCTTTGCTGGTAAAATAAAACAGATGACAGTGCGATCTCCTGAAGGCTTATGGCTTGTAGTCTTACCCATGACCCTGGGACTGGGACTGGCTTTGCACGCACCGATCTTGTTATACAAGTGGGGTTTATTACCACAGGTATCTAACTTAAATGTAACTATTGCGGGTGCTTTTACCCTCACAACTTTAGTCGGCGCAGGTTCAGCAAGTATAATTTATCTCAACGAAAGCATTACCAAACCAATTCAACTCAAGCCGAAGGCAGTACAAGACTTTTTTGCGTACGACCTTTATACCGAGAAATTTTATCGCCTGACCATTATTTCTGTGGTGGGTATAGTTTCGCAAATAGTTTATTGGTGCGATCGCTATTTAGTTGATGGAGTGATTAATTTATTCGGTTTAGCAACTATTTTTAGTGGCGAAAGTTTAAGATACAACACTTCTGGTCAGACGCAATTTTACTTTCTCTCAATCTTGTTGGGAGTCTTTTTATTCGTCGGTATAATCTGCTCTCCTTGGTTTTTTAATTATCTCTGATGACTTGTAATTAAATACAAGTTTTCATTATTAATCTATCAATTTTTTCAATTTTCTAATTTCTAAATAATTAAAGGTTTGATAACAATGACTAACAACATAGAATTACCAGTTTCTCGCCGTAGAATGATGCAGTTTGGTGCAGGTTTTATTGGCACAGCAACTTTGGCTAGCGTCGCAGGTTTAGATCTTAAACATCCTCAACCAGCAGCAGCGAAAACCGAACTTACTCCCGACCAAGCTTTAGAAGAATTACTCGCTGGTAATCAACGTTTTGTTCAAGGCCAGACTACCAGTAGACACGAATCTTTAAAAGATTTGCAGGCAATTTCTGAAGAGCAAAAACCTTTTGCTTCTGTTCTCTGTTGCGCTGATTCTCGCTCCTCCCTGGAAACCGCCTTTGACCAAGGGTTTGGTAATTTATTTGTCGTTCGTGATGCTGGTAATGTAGCAACAGCAGAACAACTAGGTAGTTTAGAATTCGGCTCTTTGGTGCTTGGTAGTAAAGTAATTATGGTTATGGGTCACTATAGTTGTGGTGCAATTAAAGCTGCTATGACTGGGGATGAAGTTCCTGGTTCTATTCAGAGTATCTTAGCGCAAATCGAACCAGCGGTTAAAGATTTTAAAGGACAGCAAGAAGACAAAGAAGCAGTCAAAAAAGCAACAGAAGCTAATGTAGTTCATCAAATAAATAAAGTTAAAAAATCTCCAGTTTTAGCTGAATTAGTTGCAGCTAACCAATTAAAAATTGTTGGCGGATATTTTGATTTTACAACTGGCGCAATAACTTTAGTTGAAGCTTAGTTAGTAATTAGTAGTAATCACAATCTTAATAGTCAATAAAACTCTAGAGATTGTGATTGCATTATTATAAATATATAGAGCTTATAGCTTATAGCTAAAAACGATATCATCAGCAAATTCATGTTCCCCATCGGCAACTTTTAACAATCAATTTATAACAAAAAAAAAGCAATGCTTAGTTTCTTACTTTGGCTACCTGTAATAGGAGCAAGTATTATTGGATTTATTCCTGGTAAAGCAGAATCAGTGCGGTTACGGCAGATTACTACCATATTTGCCGTAGTAACTTTTACTTGGACAATTTGGTTATTAACTCAATTCGATATAACTCAATCAGGATGGCAATTTAAGGAGTATTTATCTTGGATTGAACCCATCGGTTTAAGTTACAGCTTGGCAGTAGATGGTTTATCTTTGCCCCTGTTAGTTCTCAATGGTTTGCTGACTATCATTGCTATTTATAGTATTGGCGAAAACATTGAACGTCCCCGACTGTATTATGCTTTGCTGCTATTAATTAATGCAGGAATTACAGGAGCGTTAGTAGCCCAAAACCTCTTGCTATTTGTCATCTTTTATGAAGTAGAATTAATTCCTTTCTATTTGATGATTGCTATTTGGGGAGGGGAAAAAAGAAACTATGCAGCGATTAAGTTTTTACTTTACACAGCAGTATCAGGATTATTAGTTCTCGCAGCTTTCTTAGGTATTGGTTTCCTCAATGGAGCAACCAGCTTTGATTACGATACAATTTCTACTCAAGGTCTATCCCTAACTACGCAACTAATTCTGTTAACGTTATTATTAATCGGATTTGGCATTAAAATTCCTTTAGTTCCCCTACATACTTGGCTACCTGATGCCTATACAGAAGCTTCTCCTGCTGTAACTATTCTTTTGGGAGGTATCTTAGCTAAATTAGGTACATATGGCTTAATTCGCTTTGGTTTACAGTTATTTCCCGAAACCTGGTCGATAATTGCCCCAGGATTAGCAATTATTGGGACGATTAGCGTACTTTATGGCGCTTTAAGTGCGATCGCTCAAAGAGATATTAAACGTATGGTCGCCTATAGTTCTATTGGACACATGGGCTATATCTTGGTAGCAGTTGCCGCGGGAACAGAGTTAAGTATTTTGGGTGCAGTAGCGCAAATGATCGGACACGGTTTAATCTTGGCTTTATTATTCCATTTAGTAGGTATTGTCGAACGCAAAGTAGGCACTCGCGATCTCGATGTCCTCAATGGCTTAATGAATCCGATTCGGGGTTTACCCCTCACCAGTGGATTGCTAATTATGGCAGGAATGGCAAGTGCGGGTATTCCAGGTTTAGTGGGCTTTGTCGCCGAATTTATCATTTTCCAGGGCAGTTTTAGTACTTTTCCAGTTCCTACCCTGCTTTGCATTATCGCCTCTGGTTTAACGGCAGTTTACTTCATCATTTTGCTCAATCGCACCTGTTTTGGCAAGTTAGATAACGACTTGGCATATTACCCTACTGTCCTAAAATCAGAAAGCATTCCTGCCTTTGTTTTAACTGCAATTATTTTGTTCTTGGGGATTCAACCCAACTCGCTACTACGCTGGATTGAACCGACTACAAATTTATTAGCAGTAAATACTAGTCAAATTGAACAGATAGCTTTACAAAATGTACCGACAGTCCTTCTTTCGCCTACTACATTGAGAAAATAAATTATGAAATTGAATTTATCTTTATCTTTGCTTTTGTCTTTAATTTCAGTTCCGTTATTGTCTGAAATAACCCTAGCAAGTACTCAGATCAGAGATTTAAAGAGCCTTCAAGGGATCGAGATTTCAGGAGAAGTTACCAGCATAGTTGGTAATGATTTTATGTTGGACGATGGTACAGGAGAAGTAATTGTCGATGCAGGTCCTCGTTGGTGGCATCAAATTGATTTAACTACTGGTGAATCTGTAACTGTGATCGGTGAAATGGACGAAGGTGAATTTGAGGCTTTTTCCATTGCCCGTGAAAATGGCGAGACAATTGAGATTAGACCGCCTCAAGGTCCTCCTCCTTGGTCTGGCGATCGCCAAAATAAGCCTCAAGAATGAACTCAAATAGAGGGGATATGTCAATTAGTCACCTATAACTATCCGTAACTAATAACTAAACAATGACTCAAACAACAATTAAACCAACAAAACTTCCTCCCTCAGAACATCAATATGCTGAGATCATCCATCGCTTAGAGGCTGGTGGTTCGATGTTACCCGATACGCCAGAAAATCTCATGCAGATTATTGGTATCTATAAAGCTTATGCTGTACCAATGGATTTTTATTGGCGAGATTTGCTTTATATCGCTGAACGAGTATTTTTAGAGCCTTTGCCTTTCTTTAAGTACTTTTTACCTCAAGAATATTTGGACTTAGCCAATCACTATGCAGGAGAAGGAGCAGATCTAAGAATTTGGCGAGGTGAAGCCTCTGCCCATCCTGAACTCTTGGAATTTATGGAAAAGGGTGAAACTCGCAAAATGTCTAAGTTGTTTCATCATCTGTGGCACGATCGCATTAATATGGAATTTGCTGAAGCTTGTATGCGGGCAATGCTATGGCATGGTAGAGACATGGGTATGGGTAGGTTTGATGCCTATCTGGATTCAGATGAATATAAAGCTAATGCCGACAAAGCGATTAAAGCTTATTTTAAAGGTAATCCTGCTATGTTGGGGCTATATAAACTGTTCCCCGATCTGTTTCTCGAACAGGTAAGACAACTATCTTACTATTCCAACCTGGGTTTATTTTGGGAAGTAATGGCACCTGTTTTCTTTGAAATGTCCGATATATATGATGAAGGTGGGTTTAAAGGTGTTCCCGATGCGATGAACTTTTTGGTTAACGGCATTTTTGCTATTGCGGGTAGACCAATTTACCATCATGTATACATTGGGGATGAATGCTATGAAATTATTCCTAAATCTAAAGGTTTTACCTGGCTATACGAGGCTGCCCTACCTTATGTAGAGGCTGTCTTTTATCGTACCTCTCCTTTCCGCGGCACAAAATCCTATAATGCCCAAGCTAAACAAGTCCCCAATGAGCAAAAAGATTTTCACTACGGTATTTTATACGCAGATGTCTTTCCTGTAGGTACTGCGGGTATCCCCCCAACTTTATTAATGGATGATATGTACCATTTTCTGCCAGATTATCTCCAGGAATACTATAAAAAACACTGTCGGGGAGAAGATGATGTCTTAATCCAACTGGGAGTAACTTTCCAGCGATCGATGTATAATGTCACCTCAGCAGTAATACAGGCTTTGCGTCAGGCTTTACTTTATCCTCTAGACGATTCTAATCCCAAGCATTTACAAAAAAACCGCGCCTTTTTTGAAGCGCAAATAGATCGCTTTTTGCGTCCCGAGGCTCGTTTAAAAAACATTCAATCTCAGGATTATCGTTAAAATTTTCTAGAGATTAAGTAGAGATTAATTTGATTATAGCGATCGCCAGAATAATTATTTCAAACAATGAACTCAGAAAAATCCCTAGGAGAGCAAAACTACGAACAGTTTGCCGAACGCTATGCAGCGAAGGTAGAAACAAAAGCTCACAATGCTTATTACGAACGACCTGCCACATTATCTTTGTTACCCAAAGTGCAAGGTTTAAGAGTGCTGGATGCTGGTTGCGGTTCGGGAATTTATTCGGAATGGTTGCTTAAGCAGGGAGCGCAGGTTGTGGCTTGTGACGTAACACCTCGGATGCTGGAAATTACTCAGCAGCGAATTAACCAAACTTTTCCAGAAATAATGGAGCGGCAATTTGAGATTCATCGAGCTGATTTAACTCAACCCCTGACTTTTGCGACCGATGCTAGCTTCGAGCTGATTGTATGTCCCCTAGTTTTGGATTACATTGCTGACTGGAAAACAGTTTTTCAAGAATTTTCTCGGGTTCTAAAAACGAAGGGAATATTGGTTTTTTCCTGTGGACACCCAGGTGGCGATTTTGCCTATACTCAAGACAAACAACTGACACCTGGCGATTATTTTGAGGTTGAACAGTTCGTCGCACAATGGCGAGGATTTGGTGAACCTTATCCAAGGATCGCCTCTTTTCGTCGTCCGTTTCATTCTATTCTCAATCCTTTAGTCAAGGCTGGGTTTGTACTGGATGAAATCCTCGAACCCAAACCTACTAAAGAGTTTCAACTGGCAGAGCCAGAGGACTATGAGCAGCTGATGCGCAAGCCAGGTTTTTTGTGTATTCGCGCTCAAAAAAAACATCGTTAACAAATGCCTATAATTAACGTCACTTCTAGGGTAGATAATCCTAAACAGCTCTCTTGCAGGTCAAAATTATTCGACTTGAAGGTTCACTTCCATTTAAATGATTAAGCTCT
>JBDKJC010000241.1:0-5902 GCA_039796815.1 Cyanobacteriota bacterium
TAGTACTAGTGACGATCGAGAGTCGCCCCCAGCACTGGCAGATAAAGTAGCAGCAGGGGCTTTACCCGAGTGGGAATATGACGATTTGCCAGCACCACCGGCTTTTAATTTACGCAATACTCTAACGATGATTGGGCCAAGCGTGATCTTGTTAGGGACATCTATTGGTGGCGGTGAGTGGTTACTAGGCCCTGCGGTAACAGCACAATATGGTGGTTTTCTATTATGGCTAATTCCCGTTGCGATTGTCCTACAAGCTGTTATCAATACTGAATTTGTTCGCTATACAATGTATACGGGTGAGCCAATTTTTACGGGGTTCATGCGTACTCAACCAGGCCCTCAGTTTTGGGGTCTTTTTTACACCACCATATCTTTTTTTCAGCTTGCCTGGCCTGGTTGGGCATCTGCCGCCGCTACGACTTTTACGGCTTTATTGATTGGCGATGTTCCCAGTGCCGAACACGCTAATCTGATTAAAATTTTTGGTCTAGCTTGGTTGCTTTCGATCGCAGGAATTATTTTGTTTGGAGAAAAGATTGAGAAAACCATTGAAATAGTACAGTGGTTTTTTGTCGTGGCAATTATGCTTTTTTTAGGCGTATTGACTTGGCTGTATATATCTCCCTTGACCTACAAAAAAGCAATCGATGGAATTTTCGACTTTGGCACTTTGCCCCCAGGCATGAACTGGTTGCTGATTAATGCTTTTGTCTCAGATGCTGGTGCGGGGGGAGTTATTAATGCTACTTTGAGCAATTGGTTTCGCGATAAAGGATATGGCATGGGAGGCAAAGTTGGCTACATTCCTGCCATCATTGGTGGCAGTAAACAATCGCTAACTCAATCAGGCAAGATTTTTCGCCTCACCCCTGAAAATAGAGAGCGTTGGCATGGTTGGTGGAAATTTGTTGATGTAGATCAATATGGGATTTGGGCAATTGGCTGTTTTTTGGGGATGATCTTACCTGCCCTGATAACTTTACAGTTTATTCCTGCGGGAACTCAGTTAGTCCATGAAATTGGTATTACTGTCTATCAAGCACAGTATATTGTTTGGGCAACAGGGAATGATTTTTTATGGTTGCCTACTCTGCTGGTTGGCTTTTGGATTCTGTACAGTACGCAGCTTGGTATTACCGATGCTTTTGTACGGATGGTAACAGATATAGTTTGGTCGAGTAGCTCTCGTTTCCGCGCTTTGCGCAGTGGAGATATTCGCCTAATTTACTACGGCGTATTTTTTCTGTTTATCTTGCATGGGGTTTTGATTTTACTGATTGATGTTAAGCCGCTGTTTTTAATTTTAATCGGTGCCAATATAGCAGGATTAAATCTGGCTATTCTCGGATTGCACACTCTTTATGTTAATCGCAAGTTTTTACCCGTCGAATTGCAACCACCCCTTTGGCGACAGATTGTTATTTTATTCGGAGTAGCATTTTATAGTTTTTTCTTTTATAAAGCCGCGAGCGAATTATTTAATCAACTATTTTCTGTTACTTAGTTTACTTAAGTTTTAAGACTTTATTTTTTTAGATGAACATTTCCTTAAAAAGACGCTTGAATAACTCTCAAACTTGTACTTGCCTTCAATGTGGTTTTGATAATAATCCTTTAGATGCTAATTATTGTCAAAAATGCGGTCACTCGTTACCTAAAGATCGACAAAATCAGCAGACTATCAAACAGTCGCAAACTATTCTCTGGTCTACTGTTCCCCTACTAGGGTTGATTTTATTCAGCGCAGGACTTGGCTTTTTATGGCGTAACAATGCTCTTTCACCCAAGAACGTCTCCAAGGATAGCTTGCCTGCAAACTTACCCGATCAAAATGTTCAAGAAACAGCAACTTCCCCTATTGATAGTGGGCTTCAGTTACAGGATTCTTTAAAACAAGTTACTAACGTACCCCAGGGCGTATTTTTTTATGGTGGTTCTATGGCTTCGGCAGGAATACGCTCTCACAAAATAACCAATAAGCTAAAGCAAGCGCAGCCTCAGTTTAACTTGGCCTACAACGATCCTTTGAATACTCCTCCTGATTCTGGCACAGGAATTGAGATGGTAATGGATGGACAATTGAGCTTTTCCGAGTCTTTTCGTCCTTTAAAACAATCGGAATACGAATTAGCTCTATCTCGCGGTATTAAGCTCAGGCAAGTTCCTGTTGCCGTGGGTGGAATAGCTTTCTATACCAATAAAAATATCAGACTACCAGGGGTGTCTTTGAGCCAAGTACAGCAAATTTACCGTGGAAAATTAACCAATTGGCAACAGCTTGGGGGGCCAAATTTACCGATAGTACCAATTAGTCAAGACCCTGACGCTAAAGCATCCACCAGTTTTTTACTTCAGGGAGTGCCTGGTTCTGAACAACAATTTGGTTCTAATGTTCTAGTGGTTCGAGATACGACTAGCGCGATTCGCACAGTGGCTGCAACACCAGGCGCGATTGGTTATGGAGCGCAGGCTCTTACGGTAAATCAAAGTACAATTCGCCCTTTGGGTCTTGCTAAAGGGTCATCTAATAATTACATTCAGCCCGTGACAGATTTTGGGGAAGTTAATACTGAAGTATTAGTAGACGGTAGTTATCCTCTGATTCGTCGCATATTTATTATCTTTCGGGAAGATGGAGAGCTAGACGAACTGGCAGGCAGAGCCTATGCTAATCTGCTCCTGTCGCAAGAGGGGCAGATGTTAATTGATGAAGCTGGTTACATACCGATTCGTTATCAAACAAAATCTGCCTCCCAAAGTAATTAAGCGTTTTAAAGTAAGTTTAAGCGCCATTAATAGATTTTTTTAGCAAAGTTTTTAAGAGGTTTGAACATGAAAAAGGCAAATAATCCTGTATTACTCTTGATAATTGCATTTATAGCTGGTTTTTTAGCAGTTATAACTTTTCACCAAGTAGCATTATGGTTGCTAAACATTATCGGGTTAACGACTAAATCTCCTTATGCTATGAAACCAACTATGCCTCTAGGAGTCCCTGCCGTCTTATCTTTAGCATTTTGGGGAGGAATCTGGGGTATAGTTCTGGCGATCGCAATTTCTTTTAGGCAAGGATTTAATTATTGGTTATCAGCACTAATTTTGGGTGCTATTGCGCCAAGCTTAGTCAATTGGTTTATGGTCATGCCTCTTAAAGGTGAACCCGTCGGCGGTGGCTGGGAATTGCCAGGATTAGCTACAGCACTAATTGTTAATGGTGCTTGGGGCTTGGGAACTGCTTTATTGATTCGTTTACTAAGTCGCAATTTGTTGGCAAACAGTCGGAATGATTCGTCAGCCGTCAGGCAAGAGGAAGGAGAAACCATACGTCGATGACTACTACTCTGTCAAGTTTGGATTGATACGTTGGGACAAGTAATAAGTAATGAGTAATGAGTTTTTTTTCAATCAATTGTCCGAACTTGATATTACTTAAAAACTGTATTTATTTTTATCTACCCAAAGACTAATCGGTACAGAATTTCCCCAGCGATCGACTTTTATTTCTACGACAAATGGTCTTCGATCTAGAGAGTTAGGCTGTAAATCGCTAATTTCTTGATTGATTTTATTTCTCTGGCTTTCTGGTATGTAATAGGTTTCTAAGCCATAGCTAACTTGACCAGATTGCTGAACTTGACCCTTAAGAGCAATTTGATTTGTCGCTAGTTGCGGTAGTTTCTTGGTTACTTTAATTATTTTTGAAGCAGTAGGAGGAAGTTTAGTTGTTGCTAAATTTGCTTCTAAGATGACATATAGCCTTTCTCCTGCAACTAAATTATTACCACCAGGAAACTGTTGTAAATTACTAATTTGAGATATATCGTAACTGAGAGTCTGGGAGTATCCCCGTAGTAAATCATAGGGGTCTACAGGTAAAGTTTGCAGCACGGCTGGCTTACCATAATTATAGGTATAGGCACTTTGAGCAGGAACAATTAAAATTATCGCTAACTGTAAACCAAAAGGTAGAAGAAAGCGCCACCACGCATAAGATGTTCTGGAAGTAGTCATATTTTTAACCTGGAGAATTAAGATTACTTAAATAACGTTCAAACCAGAGTCCAGCTAAAATTGCTGCCACACCACAGATAAATAAGGCGATCGCTTTTAAAATTAAATCGGTATTATATTCAAACATCCGCGAAAATATTTGCAGAATCAACAGTACGATCCCCAACCAAAAGTTAAATCTTTGTCCTTCCTTAACTGACTGACTGATTAAAATTATTGCCAATACCAACAGCAGTAGGTTGAAGATGATTGTTCCTGCTATACCGATAGGAGTAATAGCAAAATTAAACCACATCAAACCAAAGAGAAAGACTATAGTTGTGCCGATGTAGGTAGAATTGCGATCGAGTCTCCAGGATAGATTGCTGGTTCTTCTAACTCCTAATTTCCACCATGCCCAGATCGTCAAGAGAGTGAAAACTGCTGGCGCAATTAATCTTGACCAAGGGGTAAAATCGATCGACTTACCAGATTGCGAGACATCGAAACTATCTGACCAGAAATTAAATGAAAATAAATAAAATGCAATAGCCAGATAAAACACCGCTAGCTTGCGATTTAGATCGTCAAAATGGATTGCTGAATTAGCGAAGAATAAATTATCGCGATAACTCCAAAGTAAACCTGGAGGAAGAACAAAAAAGAAGGCAGGAAGCAAACTGTAACTAGCTAGATCGGCAAGTTCTAAATATTGCACCAAATTGGTGAGCAAAGCTGAAATAATTAAAACTGAACCTAGACCAAAAATCCAACGAGAGTGACAATAATATGCCAGGGGAATAAATAGCAAGGCGATAATTAAAGACATTTGCTCTGATAGTCCCAAAGCGTCTACATTCCAAGTAGTCTCGCTAAAAGTCATAGCGTAATAGGCGATCGCCATTAAAATAATCGCCATCAATCCCAAAGAAGTTAGCCTCAAACCATATGCCATCGTCCAGACACCCAGACCCCAGATGAGATAAAGGGTAGAAGCTGAACCAGTTTGATGAAACATTTGAGACATTAAGCCAATATTTGCTCCCAGGCTTAACGCACCGAGCAACAATAGTCCCTGTCCCAATCTCGATTTACGTCCCTCGGGCAATCTCCATAAAGAGAAACCGACACAGTTAGTCCCCATAAATAAACTCAGCAGCAGTAATACTTTGATCGATCTAGACCATACTTGCCAGTT
Source organism: Cyanobacteriota bacterium (assembly GCA_039796815.1). Lineage (GTDB taxonomy): Bacteria > Cyanobacteriota > Cyanobacteriia > Cyanobacteriales > Xenococcaceae > Waterburya. Next base: position 5,192 of record JBDKJC010000241.1, read on the forward strand.
TGCTGCCACAAAGGTGATGACTCCCAAACCCAGGAGAATAAAACCCAATCCTAAAACAATGATAATAAAGCGATCGCGTGAAGCCGAATCTAATTCCTCTAACCGATAGCGCAAAACCAACTGCTCATATGCTTCTGAGCTAATTATCCCTTCTTCTTGCCACTGCTGCACTTCCTGACGCAACTGATATCTAAACTTTTCTGAAGTCATAACCAGGTAGAAAGATACCAAGATAACTCACCTGAATTATCTACTCCAGGGAAAATATGACACTTTATAACTTATTGCTAACTACGGGTTATGGAGTATGAGATTTTATAAATAGGTATGAATACTAAATAATAACTTTTAAGAAAATGGTACAAGAATCAACTGTTATAGTTACTGGCGCATCTTCTGGTGTCGGTTTATATGCTGCTAAAGCTCTGAGCGATCGCGGTTGGCACGTAGTTATGGCTTGTCGTAATCTGTCTAAAACCGAAAAAGTAGCAAAAGAAGTTGGTCTACCCCAAAATAAATATAGTATTCTTCATCTCGATCTCGCCTCGCTAGATAGCGTGCATCAGTTTGTCCAGGATTTTCGCGCCACGGGAAAATTTTTAGATGCTTTAGTATGTAATGCAGCAGTTTATTTACCTTTGGAAAAAGAGCCACAGCGTAGCCAGGAAGGCTATGAGTTAAGTGTGGCGACTAATCATCTGGGTCATTTTC
>JBDKJC010000242.1:0-5886 GCA_039796815.1 Cyanobacteriota bacterium
TAATAGCTTTTTGATAATTTTAATCAATAAGTTTTATACTTAATGTCTTGATTTTTTTACTTAGCAACTTTGGTTTCGGGTGTTTTTTTGAGACCTTGTAAAACCAACTTAGTAAATGGAGTAGGCAAAAATTTTAACCAGCAAAATTTAATTAAAATTCTTTGAGCATATTCGCTAAATAAATTTGGTGGATAAAAGCGGAATGCTATCCGTAAATGCGGCCCGACTTGGTTGATAGCTTTGGCATTATTTTTTTGTTTCAAATATAAATTGGCAAAATACAAATGTAAATTACTCCAACTTTTGTTACGAGAAGACTGCAATTCTACTGGTGCTAATTGAGATGCTCTTGCCAATACCCCACAGCTTGCCTCTATTAATGGTTCAATATTAGAAGACATACTATTTGAACGCTGACGATACAGAATTTGATATTTAGGTACAACTACAAAAGGCCATTTACTAGCTAATCTTAGGTAAAAATCCCAATCAGAAGCAAGGGGATAATCCGTAGGAAAGTTTCCAATTGATTCTACTGCCTCTCGGCGAACTAAAATACTCGAGCCGTTTGATAAAAAGTTGCCGTGCAATAGCTCTTGATAAACATTTCCTTGATAGAGAGGACTACCCCCTGAACCTAGAAACTTCCCATCCTCGTCTATAAGGTTGCTCCAACTGTAGGCCACTCCTGCTTGAGGATTATTTTTTAAAGCTTTTAGCTGCGATTCTAATTTATCTGGAGTCCAAAGATCATCGCCATCTAACAGTGAGATAAACTCTCCTCGAGCAATCTCGATGCCTCGATTGCGAGCCACAGAAACTCCGCCATTTTCGTAAGGAAAAATTTTCAGACGCGACTCTGATTTGACAAGATTTTTAACTACATCAACAGTATTATCTTGAGAGCCGTCATCGATGACAATTATTTCAAAATCAGTAAAAGTTTGCTTCTGTATTGATTCAATTGTTTCTTGGATAGTAAGTTCAGAATTATAGGTAGGAATAACGATAGAAATAATAGGCATGATTTAATGGGAAAAAATAAAAATTGGTTAAATAGTTTGCTGCTAGTTAGCAAGGGAATATTTTGGTAAATTATAGATAAGATTCTAATATTAAAAGCAGCTAGGAACTTGACAAATTTTGGGAGCCATCATTCTTTTACTCACAACTCCTCGCGATCATCCATCGCAATGGGAGGTGGGTTTTGGCAAATTTTAGTTGGTGAAAGAGTAATCATATTGAAAGCTTGCCAACTAGGCGTAACGTATTTAAATTTACCAATACCTATATCGCCATTGGTCTTCCACTGATTCCACTGAGTCGTCAAGTTGAGCCAGTAATCACCACCCATACTCAGTAGATAACGAGCTTTAGATCGATCGTCTGGTTGCTGAGGATTGTCAGTTACAAGTCGTGCTTGTACGGTGGTAAATATGCCATCCACATCATTAGGATCGATCGACACTCTACCGTTTGCAGACCAGAAGTGGAAGTTATATCCCTGACCTGCCTTGACTGATATGCTGCCATCCGATTCTTTCCGAATATCAGCAGGTTTATTAATATTACCTACATAATCTTCGCGATATGCATCCCCATCAACTATTTTCGAGCTTTGCAAAAGATGCCACTTACCATCTCGCTTGCTAAGCATATATGCTTGAATATTTTTAATTTGGACTCGGCTATTAGTAGCAGGATTTCCTTGGGAATCTTCATACAGTTGTCCCCATGCAGTCATAGCTTTAAAACCTTCTGAGTTACTTCCCATTCCTACACGAGGACGCAATACCCAATCGACACTTTTTGGAATACCGCGTATCTTTCCTTCGTGCGGGGGAGTCATATCATATATGATGGTTGCAATTGAATTAATTGGCTTAGGAATTTCTGCATCTACTTTGTAAGCAAAACAACAGCCCACTACTAGGGCAAAAAGACAGAACAGGAAGGGGAATTTTTTAATTCGCATATCACAAACCTTGGTTCATTAATAATTAAAGAAATAAATGGATGTTAATGAGGTTCAGACAATAATTTTTGTTTTGGAAAATGCTTTTGGTTTAAGGCAAATCTGTTTACCCAAATAGTGGAAATAGACAATATTGTTAGGTGACTAAAAAATACGCTAGAAGCAACCCATAAAATACCAGCCTTAACAACAGCAAGAATCGCAATAATGAAAATAGTTGTAAAGATAAAGGTTACCTGCAACGTAATTTGTGGTTTATTAATTGCATTCAATAATAAAGAGGCTGCCCAGGAATATATTTTGGGGATCACAGAAAGACAAATTAGAATCAGGATTGGGATCGCAGGCTCCCACTTACTGCCAAAAACTATAGGTACATAAAAAGGCGCGAGAGAAGCCTGCAATAAGATAAGTGGAACGAGGATTAGAGTGACTTTTTTGAGGCTGCTGAGATATCGTTTCTTAAATTGCCAATAGTTATTTCTGACCTCGCAGATGTGAGGATACATAGGGGACATAAAGGTGATCAGGATACTGGTTGTAATCCCCGAACCTGCATTGAAGGCAAAATAATACATTCCTAAAGCTTCAACCCCCAGGTATCTACCAACAATTAAATAATCTACGTTATCGCGGACTTTGTTCAACAGATCGCTGATTAATAAATTGCTGCCAAAACTGAGAACCTCCTGCCATCGATCCAAACTAAAGCGCAGAGGCGGTCTCCAATCTTGATACTTCCAGGTCAGAAAAATCCAAATGGGTGAGGTTAAAATTATTGACCAAATAATCGACCAAATGCCCATTCCTAGCAAAGCTAATGTTGCAGTAATAACACTCGAAACGATAGAAGCAACAACATTACAAGTTGCTGTGACTTTAAATCGGTTTTCTCGTTCAATTAAGACTAGATGAGTCACAAAAAGCGGATATGCTAAATAAGTGAAGGCAAGGCCAATTAGTGGCAGAGCGAGGTTTTGATCCTTAGAGAAGTATGGAAGGAGAAATGCCACAATACATTGAATAATAAAAAGCGAGCCGCAGGTAATCCAGTTTAGCCAGTAGGCAGTATTACAAATCGCTTTCACATCTTGTTCATCTGCCTGAATAATCTTGGCACCGACCCCGCCTTTAAGGGTAAACACTTGAAAAAGATCCGATACAGTATAGATAATTGCCATTAATCCATAGTCTTGTGGGCTAAACATCCGCGCCAGGATAACAGTGGTTGCTAAGCGAATAATGCGATTAGCTATTTCTGCACCAGCCATCCAACCTACATTGCGGATATATTCGCCTGATAAAGCTTTTTGGAATTTGGCAATCAACATAAATTGTTCTGTAGTCTTAACTGTTTAGCAGTTTACTGATCTTAAGATTAGATATTTTTACTGAATTGTTGCAAGTTTCTATATGTTCTTCTATATTTTTGCTTACCTGTTTTTTCGGATGCTTTGGTTAAAAAACACATCACACAGTTGCTTACCGATCGCTTTAGATGAAAAGCAATTTTCGGCACGATCGCGAGCATTGAAACCTAATTCTCGACCCCAAGCTTCATCGTCTAAAACTCTACCAAGTTCTAATGCTAAAGCTGATGCATCTCCTCGTGGCACAATTATTCCACCTGAAGCCTCCCCTCCTTCAAGAATGTCGGGTATCCCAGGAGCATCAGCAGCGACCACAGGTAAACCACAGGACATGGCTTCAATTGGCGCTACGGGAAAGCCTTCTTGCCTAGATGGCAGAGTATAAACATCGGCAGCCGTCAGATATTGCTGAATTATAGTGCGATCGCTAACAAATTCGTTGAGCCATTGCACACCCTTTAGCTGCATAGCGTTAATACGCTCGCCAAAGCGTTCGGCATCGCTGCCTGTTCCCACTAGTAGCAGTCGCAGATCCTGCTCAGGGCGATCGCAGCAGATTTGCTGCCAAGCTTCTAATAAGATATCTAGCCCTTTGCGCTCGATCTCAACTCGTCCGTGCCAAGCGACAACTCTAGCATCAAGTGGAATCCCAAGTTTCGCTCGTGCCTCAAGGCGATCGATACCCTGGCATGTTGTCATATCTAGGGGGTTGAAAATATGAGCTATCTTACTTGAGGATATCCCATAGCGATCGCTGACCCTCTGTATCTCTGTTTGCGTTGGGATAATCACACCTGTACATAAGCTAAACGATAAATGTCGCAAAGGAACTTCGATCGGACTCTCAGTCTTATTACCACCCTGAAAACTAGCGAACACTGGCAGATGGAGTAATTTTCCTAGCAGTACACAAGTATCGAAGCGTGCATATTCATACTCTTGACACAAAATTGCCTGACAGTTCTCCCGCCGCAGTTCGCTAGCTAATAACCCCAAAGGTGTAGACATATATGTTCCGATACTTTTTGCCAAATCCTTAACGGACGTGAGTAGAGAACGGCGGATTGTACTATCATCCTGGATATCCTTAAAAGATTGAGTTTCGCTTGCTCCATAAAGATTCAGTGAATTACGTCGCACAGCGCGATAAGCATAATAAATCCTCGCAGGGGGCAGCACGCAAATCATCGCACCAGTAGGTGCATGAGTAAAACGCGATGGTCGATCGACACGAGCAGAAATGCAAAAAAGTACTGTTCTCACACCAACTTGCTTAAGAGCATTGATGTAGCCAAACATCCAGCTACCGAGAAATTCTTGACAAAAAGTCTCAAATGAAATGTTTATGCTATCTAAAAAGTCATCAATTAAATCGTAACAGTGCAGTAAGGCGATCGTTGGCTCTGGCTGGTTATTTGAAGGGAGAAATTGCCGTTCATTGAGATCATTTTGGTTTGTAGACGCTAAATTAGTTGAATTTTTCATAGTTCCAATCTCGGATCGCTTATGGAAATAGGTTTTTTCATCCGCGCAAACAGATACCTAACAGCACTTGGCGGAAATACTTGTTTTAAAAGCAACTTGATTAATAATTTTTGAGTAGTTCGATCTAGTAAAATTGAAGGTCGCAAGTAGATTGCCGACCATAAATGATGCCTAGCTTGGCTAACTCCTGCAATCTCGGTGCGATGTTGCAAATACAGACTGGCACAATAAATATGAAAGCTAGTCAGAGTATAGCTTTTTAGATATTGAAGTTCGGGAGGGGCTGCTTGATATGCTTTTTTTATGGCAATGAGAGAAGTTTCTTTCATCACTTCAACTTTAGATGATAAAGACTCAGGTGTTCGACGGTAAAGTAGCTGGTGCTTAGGTACTACGGCAAAGTGCCAACGAGTCGCTAGTCGCAGCCAATAGTCCCAGTCCTCACATGATTTGAGTGTTGGATCGAACTTTCCTGTTGACTCTATTGCTGCTCGGCGAATCAAAGTATTTGAGCCACTGTGAATAAAATCACTGACTAGCAAATTTTTATAAACATTACCTGCAAAAGAATATTTAGATGATGGCAGAAACGATACAGGTTTTCCTTGTTCATCTACATCCATAAAACAAGTCCAGCTATAAGCCACTCCTGCCTTTGGATTCTCTTTTAAGGCCGTCAGTTGTAGTTCCAGCTTATCGATTGTCCACAGATCATCGGCATCAAGAAAGGCAACAAATTCACCAGTCGCATGAGAAATGCCACGATTACGAGCAACTGATACTCCCCCATTTTCATAGGCGAAGATCTGTAAGCGTTGATCTTGAATAGTTTGAACTAATTTTACAGTTTGATCTTGGGAACCATCATCGATAACGATTATTTCAAAATCTTGAAAAGTTTGTTGCTGAACAGATTGGATTGTTTCGAGAATAGTGCGTTCAGCATTATAAGCGGGAACGATCACAGAAATTTGAGGCATGTTTTAAACCGTTAAATTCATAAATTTTCAAGCTAGTGAGATCTCATCGTGAAAGTGCTACTGTACGACGGCGCAA
>JBDKJC010000243.1:0-5881 GCA_039796815.1 Cyanobacteriota bacterium
AGAAATTTAGGGGGAAAGGAAGATTTACCGAAGGGTTTGTTGCCAGTAGTTTACTATTTTGTGTTGGACCAATGGCTTTAATTGGCAGCTTTAATAATGGCTTGAATGGTGACAATACTCTCTTAACTATCAAATCAACTATGGATGGCGTAATTTCCATCGCCTTAGCCAATATTTATGGTGTGGGAGTAGGGTTTTCGACCTTGATTATCCTGGTTTATCAGGGTGGATTGTCTTTAATGGTTGGCTTGGTAGCGAATACTGTTCCCGATGCCGAAAATAACCCTTATCTGTTAATTATTGTGGGAGTTGGGGGCTTAATGATTGTGGCAATTGGCTGCAATTTGTTAGAGCTAGTTAAAATTCGCGTTGGTTCATTTTTACCAGCGATCGCGATCGCGCCTGGAACTTATTTTCTATTCAGTTATTTCTGATTTCTCTGATATTTAATAGCGCGCAAATAGTACCTTAGCACTATCTACGACACTACCGCCTGAATACTTCCCTAACTAGCTAAAATATCCAGACTTTTAATTACTACGCAGTATTAAGTTGATTTTATGCAGTCGAAGGTTAATTTACTACTTATTTGTTACAATTTATTCCGCTAGAATCTCTTAAATTACTGACGTTACGCAAAACAACGAAAGATGGATAGTTTCAATCGGAAATAAAAGAAGAACAATTCATCCTTTAACCTTTTCCCCGTAACCTTTTAGCTATCCTCACAGATTAATGAGTGCGTAACATCAGTTAAATTACTGGGGGGTTTGCTGTAAATCTGGTCTTTCCTCGGCAAGAATTGCACCTTCAACGGGACATACTTGTAAACAGATGCCACAGTCAATGCAGGTAGCGAAATCAATCCAGTACCATTCTGTTCCTTTGATATTCTTTCCAGGACCATCGTGAATACAGGCAACAGGACAAGCATCAACACAATCAGCTACTCCTTCACAAATGTTGGTAACAATAGAATGAGGCAAAGTAGATTCTCCTTCAAGTTTGATTACGGTGGTCTGTATTTGCGATCCTAACAGAATTAGACCAGCTTAAAACCCCTCGATCGCCATCTAAATAGACTGGTTGTCCTACGGGTAATGCAGCGTTAACCCCGTCATGACCAAAAGGCAGATCGTAGATTAAAGGAATTGCCAAATCTTCCAGGCGATCGCGTAATACTTCAGCCAGCGTCCAGCTACTCGTACCAGGATAGGGTTCACAACGACTAAAACGACCTAGAGCAATACCTTTGATCTGCTTTAAAACTCCCATCATGCGCCATTGAGTTAACATGCGATCGATTCGATAGGGATATTCAGTTACATCTTCTAAGGCAAGAATTGCCCCTCCTAAGTTGGGCTGCATAGTTGTATTCAATAGATGAGTCGCTACGGTTAAATTTCCTGGCAGCAAGATCCCTGATGCCTGTCCACCGACTCCCGATCTACCCTGTAATGATTCAAGTTGACCTGTTTCCAAGTAATTAAACATTCTGGAAATCGCCCATTCTGGCTCGGCAGCTAAAGTAGTTAAGACAGAGGCATGAAGACCAGACACACCTACTGTCGCTAAACTCCATAACAGGCTGGTAACATCAGAAAATCCAATGAGCCATTTAGGATTAGTAATGTCCCAAGTCCAATCTTCCAGTAATCTTGCTCCGCCATAACCACCTCGGACGGCAATAATCGCTTTACATTCTGGATTATGCCAAGCTGCTGCTAAATCTGCTCTTCTTTGGCGATCGCTTCCTGCCAAATAACCACACCAAGATTGATAATTTTCACCCATTTCCAACCGATAACCGCGATCGCGCCAAACTGCTATGCCTTCTTTTAAGGCATCAGTACTTTTAACTGCACCAGAGGTAGCGACTGCGATCGCTAAATCGCCAGGTTGTAGTAATGGTGGTAATTGACAGGGTTTCAGTATGGCAGAGGATGATGACATTACCATAATCGTAATCGCAAGTATTCTAAATCGAAGCTTAAAGCTTGCAGTATAACCCTTGTCCGCTCAAATCTCGAACAAATAAAGGGCTTTGCCCTAGCTATAAGCTATAAGCTATAAGCTATAAGCTATAAGCTATAAGCTGTAAGCCAAGGTATTGTTTGAGTAAAAAATCTCATATTCCCTCGCTTTGCAAAGTTGCTTTATGTTAAGTTAACTTTCATAAAGTTTTAAGCTGATTTAAATAAAAGAAAATACTATGGCGTTTGAAATTCCCGATGGCATCAAAACTTGGTCGCAGTTTGGTCATCCAATTCTGATGTGGGTCTTGCTAGGTCTCACTGTTTATGCATTATATTTAGGACTGCAATCTAAAAAAGTTCGCAGCGCCGATAAAGAAACTAGAAAAGAGCTAGTCAAGCAAAAATTTGGCGAAAGACATCATCAAGCAGGATCGATTCTTTTAGCTTTGATGGTTTTGGGCAATATTGGCGGGATGGCAATTACCTATATCAACAACGGCAAACTTTTTGTTGGTCCTCATCTCTTGGCTGGATTGGGGATGACTAGTTTAATTGTAGTCTCGGCATCTTTAGTTCCTTTGATGCAGAAAGGTAATAGCCTTGCTCGTACTACTCATATTTCCCTTAACATTGTCTTGCTCGGCTTATTTGGCTGGCAAGCAGTTACAGGAATGCAAATTGTCCAAAAAATTGTCGATAGAATAATGTCTTAGTGATATTTTCGACACCTAGAAAGTCGATTTTACTGGTTTGAAGCAAGGTAGCCAGTAATTTTAAGCGTTAGATTGTCAATAAATTAATTAGGGAAGCCCAGCAAATTACTTGAGCTGAGTTTCCCATTAAATGTGCAAAAAAATGCTGAGAAAATGCCTTAGAAAGCATATTGTTGAGGATGAGAAACTTTGTGCAGTTCTCTACTGCTTTTTGGTGGTATAGGAAGATTGTGGCTATTGTGGAAATCCTGCTGCACCTTATAAGTTAAACGAGGTGAGATTTGACGTACAATTTGAGCCAACAAGCGATCGCCAGTAGCCTGAATCAAGTTAGGCGAGAGTTTGCTAATAAATTGGGGAAATTCAACTTGAACTTGAAGATCTAAATCCCAGCTTACTTCAGTGATACGTTGTGGAATGTTGGTCTGCTTGTTAAATAAACCTTTGCTTTGTGTCTGATAAGCATCAGTAGCTACTTCCTCTAGTTTCATTTTGGCATGATAGTTCACTTCATATGCTTCATCACAGTCAGGAAGGGGAATAGTTTGCATCAAATAAATACGATCTACGGGAGGATTTAAGATGACAGCAACCTTTGGCTCAACTTCATAGCCAAATGAACCAAATCTACCAACGGTTAAGATATAGCCATTATCAGCTACAGGTTCGACCTTCATTGGTTGAGCGCAACGGCAAAACCAACCTTCATGAGCATCAAGATATTCAGCTACGGTGTCTACGTCACTATACATATCCATTTTGCCATTAAAACTAACTTTAAAGGCGAACGTTCTTTGCTGTTCAATAGGATCGGTATAAGTAAGCTGCATAGAGTCAGAAGAAATTTCTAAAAAGTTATTTTGTGAGTGATTGATAAATTTAGACTGCATGTCACTTTTTAAGTTAACGTTTTATGACCAATCCTTACTGTTAATATGATTACAATAAAGGTGTTAATTATCAGCTAAACACTTTTTTGCTTAAATGGGTGTGATTTGGATCTTATGCGGGTATTTGTTGCAGGAGCTACAGGCAAAACAGGCAAATATATTGTCAGACAATTAATCGATCGAGACGTTTCTGTTACAGCATTAGTGAGAAATCTAGAGCGAGCCAGAACAATATTGCCTGACACCACTAAACTGATTGAGGGAGATATTTTAAATCCAACTACTTTTGAATCTAGTCTTAGTGATTGTGACGCCTTAATTTGTGCTACTGGTGCTAGTCCGAGTTTAGACCCTACTGGACCGTATAAAGTGGACTATGAAGGAACTAAAAATCTAGTTGATGCTGCCCAAAAACAGAACGTAGAGCATTTTGTTTTAGTATCTTCTCTCTGTACTTCTAAGTTTTTTCATCCGTTGAATCTGTTTTGGCTCGTTTTATATTGGAAAAAACAGGCGGAGAATTATATTCAGGCTAGCGGTATTCCCTACACAATCGTTAGACCTGGGGGGCTGAAAGAAGAAGATAATGCCGATCGGATTATTATGTCTCAGGCTGATACGCTGTTTGAAGGAAGTATCCCCAGACAAAAAGTAGCTCAGGTATGTGTTGAAGCACTATCTCAGCCAACAGCTAAGTCAGCAATAGTTGAAATAGTAGCTCGCCCAGATGCTGCCAGTAAATCTTGGTCAGAGTTGTTTGCTGGTGCTATTTAAACGTTGTAAAAGCGTTGCTCAGATCGCCTATAAAACCGTCAGCAATATTTGTGCCTGAAGTTTGGCGATCGCATTTTCACCCCTGGCTACAGGTGTTACTGTCCCCTCTATGGCAGCAGCATATCGAGGAATAGCGCTAGCAGCTAAAGGTATATGGCGATCGCTAATCTCCTAACTGCCATTATCGTTAAGTCACGTGAAGGATAAAGTCTATGTTTGAACTAGAAGAACTAAGAAAAAAAATAGAGGACTATGATTACGAAGGCGCATTAAAAATTATCGACGAATTAGAAGAAATGTCCAAAGAAGATAAGCTAAATAAAATATACAGTTATTGTGTTATTTTATTGCTACATCTTATTAAGCAAAATGCTGAAGGTAGAAGTACTAGTTCTTGGGAGCGCTCAATATTTAATTCTGTTGATAATATAAATCGCATTAATAAAAGAAGAAAGTCAGGTGGATATTATGCTAGCCGCGAAGATTTACTAGAAATAATTGAAGAAGCATATCCCAGAGCAATTAGAGAAGCTTCTTATGAAGCGTTTGAAGGCAAACTTTCAACTTTAGAATTAGAACAAAAGTGCGATTTCGTTTTGATTAAAAATCAAGCGATCGATTTCCTAGATGGGGAAAAAACAAATTTTCAGTGATTTACTTAAGTCATAATCTTTAATCTTATACGCAAGTTGCTAATTGTTCCTTTCCCCTTTGCCCTTTTCCCCTTAACCTAACCTTATAGATTAATTGACCTTATTAAACGAGAAGTATTGTGAGGCGATCGCTCAATCAATTTTAATTTTTTATAGATGACTGGTCTACTATAATTAATTTTAGGATGAAACAAACTAGTAAACGCCAAGAATTGATTCGTGTTGGTAGTAATTTAATTGCTCAACGAGGATTTAATGCTGCTAGTATTAATGAGATTTTGAGTAGGACGGACGTGCCGAAAGGTTCGTTTTACTATTATTTTACGAGCAAAGAAGATTTTGGGTTAGCCATCATTGATGATTTCGCTAGTAGATGTCAAGAGCAACTAAAAAGCTGTTTGGAGAATGAGCAATATTCTCCGTTGACCAGGTTACGTAACTATTTTGAATTAAAAATAGTTGAGCTTAAAAACTGTGAGTGTGTTGATGGTTGCTTAATTGGCAATTTAGCTCAAGAATTGTCTGCCCAAAATGAACTATTTCGCGATCGCTTAAAGCAAGTATTTGATAGCTGGGAACAGTCTTTTGCACAATGCTTAGATGCTGCTTCACGAGCGCAAGAATTAGACGCCAATAGCCATTCCGCTCAATTGGCTAAGTTTATTTTGTCTAGCTGGGAAGGAGCAATCTTACAGGCAAAAGTCGAAAAATCGATAGTACCGATGAAAACCTTCGTGATAATTTTGTTTGAACGAGTACTTAAATAATTGCTTGGCAAATACTCTGTTTGATTGGCATTACTTTACTTTACAAAAAATCAAGCCAAAAAGTTTGTGACAGAAAATTCTATATAATAAAGAGTTCATAGTACAAGC
>JBDKJC010000244.1:0-5880 GCA_039796815.1 Cyanobacteriota bacterium
CAAAAGTCAAAAGTCAAAAGTCCTAAAGGACGACGCTTAGCTAGTGCTTTAGCATAAGCTTCGCAAATCAAAAGTCAAAATCAGTTAAAAATCTCTGGTTAAATTAAGTGACTCTCCAGGGTTTAGATTGGCTAGTCGATCGCTTAAATCCCAAGCAGGTTGTAGTTGTCCTGGCTGAAAAGTACGACTCATCACTACATAAATAGAAGTGCGATCGCAACCTAGATCTACTGCAATTACATCAGCCCAAGATTCGGCGCTTAAGCTATCTTCAATGCGCCAATGTCCATCATGCCAAGCTAGACGACGAGAGAATTTAAACGGTGTGGTTTGTTTACCTGTAATCAGAATTTTTTGTAAGGTGCGACGAATTAAATTAGGAAAAAAGCGCCCCAGAGATAACATGACTAAACGCAGAATAATTAGATTTTGCGGATTCATCTGTTTCTGTTTTGCCCAGCCAAGTTTACCAGCGATCGCAATTTGATCTGACTCTAGTTTAATTTGATAATTATCTACCAAATGTCCCACAGCATTGCGCCGTTTATTGCCATCCTGCACCAATAGAGAAAACTGTGTATCGGAAGCAACTAACTTATTATCGCGAAATAGTTTAAACACCCCACCCTTATTGAGGGCAAGATATAATTCAGTGTTATCTCGACGATCGATTAAAATACCCCCTTGCTGGAGATAAATCCGTCCTTGAGTACGAGGCTGTAGGGGTGGACGAGCAGGAATAAAGTCGCGCCAGGCTAGAAGATAATTCCAGGTATGATGTCCGATAATGCGATCGTCAGCATAACAAGAGCCTAAACCAGCTGCCAATCCTTGTAAAAAGCGATCGTTAATATTTAGAGCTTCTGGTAACCATTTTCCCACTAATTCAAAACCATGAGGAAAAAAGTTATAGGTGTTACGACTCGTATATTCTCCGCCATAAGAACCATCAGGATGGACAAACTCGGCTGCTAGTTTGACGGCGGAAGCGATCGCCTGTTTTAACCTTTCATTCGGCTGTAATTGGTATAACCGCGCTAAACAAGAAATAGTCAGGGTATGGTAGCCAGGATCGCAACCTTCATATTCAATAAACCAACCTTCAGGATTTTGCCAAGCATATACTTGCTCTAAACGCTCTTGCTGACGAAGCGCCCAACGATCTGTCTGCAACAACCTGCCAACTAACTCCAAACACAGTACGATCAACGCCTGATGATTTGTTAACCGTCCACTTTCCTGATGTTCTGCTAACCAGTCTGCCCGCCTGCGGAAAAAATCTAACACCGCTTCTGAATGATCTAAACCTAACAGGCTAGTACTTTCCAAACAGGCTAGTAACGAAAAGGCTGCTGCGCCTGCTGCTCTTTCATAAGGGAAATAATCATCACAAGAGCCATTACTATGACTACTTAGATTAGCATAGGCAATACCTGCTTTAACCCACTCCTTAACCATGGGTTGCTGATAATAAATATTTCCTGGGAGATCGCAACTATAAGCCAACGCCAGAGGATAAACAAATTCTTGAGACATCCCTGCTGGAAAATCAATTACTTTATATTGCCAAAAGGTGCGATCAAAACAACCATAAGTCGGACTGTGGGGATTACGATCTAATAGAGTCAGGATCTTGGGAATCTGTGCCAAGGCTTCGCGAGCAAATAAGTCTCTGTTGTTTATCATTAGCGATCGCTATTGTCTGTTTTCATTGCACTATTAGTAGTATCGTCTTAACTGCATTTCGGCAAGCCCATTCTCTGATTACTGATTACTGATTACTGATTACTGATTACTAACGCTCTTAGAGAGTCAAAGTTCATGAAAAATATCTCAAAAGCTAAAAGCTGATAGCTGATAGCTGTCCTAAAGCGATTGTCTTGATTGTCAAGTTTAATTTGTCTTTTCAGGCGATCGCTAAAAATCTTATTTTTAGATTTTCTTACATCGCAATTTGACATCAAAGTTTTTTTGATGTTTGAGCATTAATGAATTTAGTTAAAAGCTGGTTAATTATTTGAAGTTACCCAGGTTTGATTATTTTTCATCATCGCATTTAAGATAATCAAAAGCTTGTGCATACAAGCTGTGAGGGCTACTTTTTTGAGCTTACCTTTACCAAGTAAACGTTCGTAGAAAGCTTTGATTACAGGATTAAAACGAACTGCCACCAAAGCAGCCATGTACAACACGCAACGAATTTTGGCTCGCCCAGCACAAATTCTCCGCTTGCCTCTAAACTTACCACTATCTTTGTTTAAAGGTGCTACACCCACTAAGTAGGAAATTGATTTATGAGAGATTTGACCTAATTCTGGTAATGATGAGATTAAAGTTACAGCTACTACTTCACCGACTCCAGACACACTGGTTAACAATTTCATTTTTTGCTGCCAGTCTTCCTTAGTAGCGATCGCGGACTTAATTTGAGATTCAATTTCCTGGAGTTGTTTTTTTAACCATTCAAGATGTTCGTCAATGCTGGATTGGACAGAATTGATTTTACCCCTGCGACGATTTTTTTCAGCAGTAATCATGTCACTGATTTGACGGCGACGAGCTACTAAATCTTCTAGTTGTCTAGAAGATTCATCACTCATCTGTCGGACTTGAGGACGAATAGCATCGGCAAAATGCGCTAACAATTTGGCATCAATCGCATCTGTTTTGGCTAATGTTCCTGTGGCTTTGGCAAAATCTCGTGCCTGACGAGGATTAATTACTGCCACGCTTAGTCCTGCTGTGGTTAGTTTAACTGCGGCATCTAGTTCCATTCCTCCTGTTGCTTCGAGTACGATTAATTCTGGTTTTACCTCTGTTAAAGCTTCAATCAGTTGAGCAATTCCTGCTTCATCGTTTTTCACCTGAAATAGCTTTGACGACGGACGGATATAAACATCCAGGCTTTGGGAGCAAACATCTATTCCCACCCACTGTTTTTCAGATCCGAAGGTGTATCCTTTAGGACTCATGAGTTTTTTCTCTGATGATTGTGTTCTATTGTCATTTGTTTTGACTCTCGCTCATCTGACTCTTCCTTGCAAAAATACGGGTTTAATTTACCCTGGCGATTGTTTGAGTTTATTTGAGGAGAGAGAACTAGTAGTGACCCAGCTTTAGGACGGTTTTGAACAACCTAGGATTAGACGGTCTACTACTTTCTCTAAACTATCAGGATTTAATATCCCAATTTCAAGATACAAGGATTAGCTCCTTACGTCGCGTCATAGCTGATAGCTTAAAACCGATTGACAAACAGCGTAGTCTCTTAACTTACTTATTACTATCCCCAGATACGACGATTTAGGTTCAAATCTTCGACAATACCGATCATTAGCTGCAAGTCTTGAAAGTACTCTTTTAAAGGGGTAAAAGAGATCATGCTTTTAAATAATCTTGGTTCAAAGAGATTGTGACGGTAAGGAATAGCAATATACAGAAAGCCATCAACAAAAGAAAGATATACTTTGCGCCCTGCTTTTTGATTAAACTCGACCAAACGAGCCATTAAATTAGTCGAGAGGATATAGCGTGATTCAATTTGGCTATCGCCGTAAACTCGAAACATGCGCTCAAATTCGGGATCTTCCAGCTTAATTAGATCTCCCCTCCAGCTATGCAACGGGGTAATTCTGCCTTTAAAATCGTTGGGCATTATAAAAGTACGACAGAGAAAATTTTTGACAAACCTGGCTTCAAAAAATAAACCCTGAAATAGAACAGATTTACTACTGTATGTCTCTCTAGCAAACTCATCTAAATGTCCACCTTGCCTTTTTTCTGCGAGAATCTCGGCAAAGAAAATATTAGTGTTACCAATCGTGCCGTAAACGCAATCTTCTTGTTCTAAATAATCGGGTTCTTGTAGTTCATCGTTGAGGATCTGACTACGAGTCAGGGCAAGTATAGTTTGACGTTTATTTTCCAGCAATAGATGAGCAGCATAGTGAAGTTGATCGCGATCGTCAATAAAATCGACAATTTTCTCAATAATATTGCCTTTAAAACCAATTTTATAGTTGTGAATACAGCCACGACAAAAGATGTTCCAGAATGGAATCGTCAAAGTAAGGCAACCAAGATAGAACAAAATAGAAATATTACTTGACCACCAGATAGACAAGACCCAACAGCAATACCAAGTAATAATTAGACAAAAAATACCTGAGCCAAAAATAGTTCTGAGGGTATATATTCTTTTGTGTTCTACAGCCTGAAGTTCTTCTAATAGATGATCCTGACAATATTGCTTGAATTGAGAGAGGGTTTTGGGCTTAATTGGCGGTGCCGCAATTACTTCGGTTACAGATTCAGGCTGACTATCCACAGGTACAGGTACAGGTACGAGAAAATCGGCAGACAAGATAGCTAAAAAATGTTGTCCCCAAAGTGCAGTACTAGTAATGTTGCTAGCTGCTACTGACTGACATAGAGCGATCGCTTTATCTAATTCTTGATTTTGCTGATAAGCCTTAATTAAACCTCGTTGAACATTAAAATATAAACGACTGCTAGGATCTACTATCTCTAACAGTTGCTCAAAAATGTCGATCGCAGCGGAAAATTTTTCCTGATGTAAATGGCGATCGCCTTGAAGATACAATCGCTCTATTTCTTGAAGAGAAGGAGGTTTATCCACGGGGATAGGGAGATAGGGAGATAGGGAGAAGGTGGGAAGTAAAATTTAATTTAATAACTCGCCAACATTGACGTTCTTTCTTTCTTCGGCGGGAGTAACAAATAATTCTTGTTGCTGATAGCGCAGATAATTAGCCACTAAATTACTCGGAAACATTTCTAAAGCATTGTTATATTCAGTCACCGCAGCATTATAAAAACGTCTGGCTGCCGAAATTTGTTCTTCGGTTTCATTGAGAGATTCGAGTAACTGAGTGACATGGCGATCGGATTTTAGCTCAGGATAATTTTCAATTAAAGCCACAATATTACCCATCGTGCGCGAAATTTGATTTTCGAGGGTGAGTCTTTGGTCATTACTAACTTCCCCAGACATAACTTGCGATCGCAGTCTAGTAATTTCAGCTAAGGTTTGCTGCTCAAATTGCATATGACTTTTAACTACTGCCACTAAATTGGGAATTAAATCCCATCTTTTTTTGAGCAAGACATCAACGCTAGAAAAAGATTTACTAACCTGATTTTTTAAATAAACCAAGCTATTATAAATTCTGACCCCCAGCAGAAATATAATACAGGCTAACAAAAAGACAACGGTCGCTACTGAGAGTAAAGTATAAATAAAAACCATTTGATTGAATCCACCTGAGAACTAAAAAGCATTAATTCAGCTTCAGGCTTATCATTCCCCAAATTTGACGAAAAATAAGCAGTATAAATTAGTATTACTACCATCTTTATTTGCCAAGAGCAAACCAAGACAAGCATTAGATAAAGCTCAAAACTTAGGTATTATTTTATTGTCCGATGTCAGATTTACTATAGTAAAAGTATTTTAACGACAAACAAAAATCAAACTTAGACTTATGGTTAAAATTCTGCACCTATCGGACATTCATTTAGGAAGTGGATTTTCTCACGGTAAAATCAATCCTGAAACAGGTATTAATACTAGATTAGAAGACTTTGTTAATAGCCTCAAAATCTGTATAGATCGAGCGATCGCTGAACCCGTCGATTTAGTCTTGTTTGGTGGAGATGCTTTTCCTGATGCTACTCCTCCCCCCTATGTCCATGAGGCTTTTGCTAGTCAATTTCGTCGTTTAGCCGATGCGAAGATACCAGCAATCTTGCTAGTGGGTAATCACGATCAGCACTCTCAAGGAAGTGGTGGGGCTAGTTTATCGATTTACCGTACTTTAGTCGTGCCTGGGTTTATTGTGGGGGATACGATCGCGACTC
>JBDKJC010000245.1:0-5878 GCA_039796815.1 Cyanobacteriota bacterium
GAAAACTATTATCAACTAGGTGCTACTCTGCCAATTATTATTGGCTATAATTCTGAATTAATTCCTCCAGCTGAAACCCCTACTACTTGGCAAGAATTAATTGAGAAAAAATATCAAGACAAGATTGCTACTGGTAGTGCAGCATCCAGTGGACAAGTAGGAACTTGGGCTTTATCGATGGAGCAAAAATATGGCTGGGATTATATACTCAAGTTCAATCAACTAAATCCACAGCTAAGTCGTTCAATCAACGATGTAGTGCCAGCATTAGTAAGTAAAGAAAGAGCAATAGGGGCAACTACAGTAGGACAAGTTTTAACGCGCAAATCATTAGGAGATCCTTTAAATGTAATTTATCCAGAAGACGGAACAGTGGTTGTAGTTTCGCCGATTGGCATCCTTAAAAAAGCTTCCCATCCTAATGCTGCTAAACTTTTTCTCAATTTCATTAATTCTAAAGAATACTCTCAGGTTATTACTAAATATTTTGAAGAACCACTGAATCAACAAGTAAAACTTCCAGGGAGCAAACCTTTGACACAAGTCACAACCTACACTCCCAAGCCTGAAGAAATTAAACAAAATATTCCTGAAGTTAAAGAAAAATGGAGTCAAGAATTTGGTGCGTAATAAACACTTGAACTATGATTTTTCTAGGATTATCTGGCTATTTTTTATTGTTATCTTGTTATTGTTGGTTGGCTTACCTTTATTTTGGCTGGTCAAAAATAGTTTGGTATTTAAAGGAAGTCAATTAAGTTTAGCTAACTATCAAACGGTATTGACTAAATCTCGTTTCCTCAAAGCGATCGCCAATTCCTTAATCCTAGCAGGAGGTTCTAGTTGTCTGAGTTTAATACTAGGTACAACCACTGCTTGGCTTGTCAGTCGCACAGATATCCCCTGGAAAAATTTACTACGTAGTTTTCTGTCGCTCTCAATTGCCATGCCTCCCTTTTTAGGCGCGATCGCCTGGATTTTGTTAATAGCTCCTAATTCTGGCTGGCTCAATAAAATCTACGAGTCTGTAACAGGTTCAGCAACAGGGATATTTAATGTCTACTCGATGTGGGGAGCAATTTTTGTCATTGGACTTTCCACAATTCCTTATGTCTTTCTCTTCACTTCTTCTGCTTTAGATGTAGTAAATTCAGAATTAGAAGATGCAGCTTCAATTTTAGGAGCAAACAAATGGAAAATGACAAAATTAATTACTTTGCCTCTAGTAGCTCCAGCTATACTAGCAGGTGGAATCCTAGCGTTTTTAGAGGCGATTACCCTATTTGGCTCTCCCGAATTACTGCTAATTCCTGCGCGTAAATTTGTCATCACTACAGAAATCTGGCAATTATTTCAATACCCACCTCAACTTGAACTAGCTTGTGCTTTCTCCCTTTGTCTAGTCTTGGTTACAGCTATACTAGTTGGAATTCAGCAAGCCCTAGTTAATCGCCAAAACTATACGGTAATTACAGGCAAAGTAGGACGAAAACGTCTATTAAAACTGGGAAAAGCCCGATATTTGGCACTAATGTTCTGTTTACTTGTTTGTAGTGTATCTTTATTTCTACCCTTATTTATCTTGTTGCGTACAGCTTTGAGTAAGTCTTGGAGTAGACCATTTAGCTTAGATAACCTGACGGGGGAATGGTTTGCTGATATTTTAACCGATTCATCAACTTCTTTAGCGATTAAAAATTCTTTTATCTATAGTGCGATCGCTGCAACTATAGCGATAACAATTTCCTTAATTATTGCATATATAGTTAATCGTAAATTAGTTCGGTGGCATCAAGTGTTGAGTTTTTTACCCATGTTACCAATTGCTATTCCTGGGATAGTGATTGCCATCGGAATTTTTACCACTTACACTAGACCTCCTTTAGTTTTGTATGGAACATCAGCTATTATCATTCTGGCTTTTATTACTAGATTTTTGCCAGTAGCATTCAGTAGTGCCAATACCGCAGTAATAAATATTAATCCTGAGTTGGAGTTGGCTGCTCGTAATTTAGGAGCAAGTAGTACTAATACAGTGCAGAAAATAGTTTTTCCTTTAGTCAAAAGAGGCTTTATTAGTGGTTGGATACTAGTGTTTATTCTGGCAATTCGTGAACTGAGTTGTGCTATTTTGCTATTTACCCTCAATACGCAGATTATTTCTACTACCTTGTTTGAAATGGTGAGCGAAGGTAGCTATGAACGTCTATCTGCTCTGGCTATTGTTATGCTCTGTGTTGTTTTTGGTACGGTTATGTTAGCTTATCGATTTTTAGGTAGGGATTTTTTATTAGAAATTAATTAGTTTCTTTGACTGCTCCCTCTGCTCAATCTTAAGTAACCAATTCAAATGGATAACAGCTTATGTCAAGTATTACTTTTAAAAACCTGACTAAATGTTTCAAATCTACTATTGCTCTAGATCGCTTTAATCTTGAAGTAAAAAGTGGTGAATTGATTGCTTTGTTAGGGCCTTCTGGTTGTGGTAAAACTACTACTTTACAATTATTGGCAGGATTTACATCTCCAGATCGGGGGCGAATAATAGTTAACGAGCAAGTAATTTCATCCCCTGAAAAATCTTTACCGCCAGAAAAGCGCAATATGTCTTTGATCTTTCAAAGTTATGCTATCTGGCCACACCTGAACGTCTTTGATAATGTAGCCTTTGGACTAAAGTTAAGAAAAATTAAGAAAAAAGAGTTACAAGAGCGAGTTTTTCAAGCTCTTTGTCTAGTTCACTTGGAAAAGTTAGCCCATCGCTATCCTGCTGAATTATCAGGAGGACAGCAACAAAGAGTAGCTTTAGCTAGAGCAGTGGTAGTTGAACCCCAAATTCTGCTGTTAGATGAACCTCTGTCTAATCTTGATGCTGGTCTAAGAGAGACAATGCGCAATGAAATTCTCTCCTTGCACCAACGATTAAAATTAACTACAATCTACGTGACCCACGATCAAACAGAGGCATTAACTTTAGCAGATAAAGTAGTGGTAATGGCAGCAGGTCAAATCCAGCAGGTTGATACCCCAGAAAATATTTATGAGCGACCAGCTACAGAATTAGTAGCTAATTTTATCGGTCGTTGTAATCTACTTCCTGCAAAAGTGCGTTCTCGCAATTCAGTACAAGTAGACGAGATAATATTTCAAGTACCTGATATCGCTGAAAATATTAGTCTTGGAGATAGCGTATCTCTCTGTATTCGTCCCCATGCCATAATTATTCAACCTTTACCCAATTTTCAGCCAGAAAAAGTTAATCATCTACGGACTCGAGTTCAGTCTTCTAAATATTTTGGGGAGTTTCGCGAGTATCAATTAAAGATAGAAGACAACAATACTATTGTCACCGCGCGATCGCACCCTGATATTAATCAAAAACCTGGCACTTTAGTAGATATATTTATTCCCATTGCAAGCTGTCGAGTTCTTCGGAGTCAATTTCCTTGACTTTAACCTTATAGTTTTACTCATGAATCACAATCTTTACTCTATAACTAGCCTACGCCAATTTTTTACTTTCAAAACACGGGCAACAATTGATTGAAGAGGCTGCTTTTGTACCAATTAGATAATTCTAAGCAGATAAAACCCGTTGTAAAATTTTGTCAACCATAGCACTAAAAATAGGATCGCCACGATGACGGGGACGAGACAAATTAATGTTCCAGTCTTTAATTAAACGACCTGCTTCAATCAAAATTACTCGATCTGCCATAGTAACTGCTTCCTCGATATCGTGAGTAACTAATAGAGCAGTAAATCGCTGCTGCTGCCACAAATTCTCTAGTAAACGTTGCATCTCAATTCTAGTCAAAGCATCAAGTGCGCTTAAAGGTTCGTCTAATAGTAATAAACGTGGCTGATTCACCAAGGCCCTGGCTAAAGCTACTCGTTGGCGTTGACCACCAGAGAGAATTGTCACCCAATCACCAGCACGCTCTACTAATCCTACTTGTTGTAAAGCTTGTTCTGCTTTTGATTGCCAGTTACCTGATAGACCTAATCCTACATTCTCTCGCACCCTTTTCCACGGTAGTAATCGTGCATCTTGAAACATCATCCTAGCGGACTGATTGAGTTGATGTAGAGGTTTGCCATCTACTAAAATACCTCCATTAGAAGGATGCTCTAATCCTGCCACTAGACGTAAAAGAGTGCTTTTACCACAGCCACTCCGTCCAACGATGGCGATGAATTCTCCAGGAGCTATATCTAAATTTATTTGCTCTAAAACTGACAAATTGGCAAAATTTTTGCTTAAATCTATCAATTTTAAGGCAGATCCTGAAAGATTAGATTTCATTTTTGATAACTAGGATGCCAGGACAGAAGCTTAAACTCAAGCGATTTAGCAAGTAAATCGGCTAGCTTACCTAAGACTGCATACATCAAAATACTAAAAACAATGATATCTGTTTGCATAAATTCCCGAGCATTCATCGCTAAATAACCGATACCAGCATCAGCACCGATAGTTTCGGCAACTATTAAAGTTAACCACATAATTCCCAGAGCATAGCGAACTCCTACTAAAATTGATGGTAATGCTGAAGGTAACATAATTTCCCAGAGAAGTTGCCAAAATGAGAGTTGATATACTCTGCCCATTTCGATCAAATTGACATCAACAGCAAGAATTCCATAAAAAGTATTGATGTAGATTGGAAATAAAACGCCTATTGATACCAAAAAAATTTTAGCTGTCTCACCAATGCCAAACCAAAGGATGACTAAAGGAATCATGGCTAAATGAGGTATATTGCGGAGCATTTGTACAGAAGTATCCAGAATTTTGGCTGCTGGTCGAAAAATACCGTTAATTAAGCCTAGAATTAATCCCAGACTTCCCCCAATCAAAAAACCTGTTAACGCGCGACTAGCACTAATAATTAGAGAGTTCCATAATTCACCAGTAATAACTAGTTGAAATGCTGCTTCTAATACATCTGTTGGGGCTGGTAAAACTCGATTAGAAAGCCAACCCCACTTGGCTGAAAGTTGCCAGATTACCAGAAGTAATATTGGGACTATCCAAGGCAATATTTTTTCTAGCTTTGGTTGTTGAAGTCGTTTATGCATCAGATTAAATTAATTTGATACTTTCTTTTTAGTACTTGCTGCTTGTTGTTGATTGGACCAGACTATTTTTTCAGTTTGAATCTCTTTTGGTATCAATTTAAGTTGATAAAATTTGTTGGCTACCTGTTGGGCTTCTGCTATTGCCTCAGACTGAATTGGTTGCGCTCCATAGCGAGTTTTGCGACTTTCAGCTAGTTCGAGAGTAGATACGTCTAGTTTTAATTCTGGGGCTAGTAATTGTGCGACTTTTTGAGGATGTTCAATTGCCCAATCCCCTACTACTTGAGCTTCAGTGATAATCTGTTTAACCAACTCGGGATTTTCTTGAGCAAAGGGGCGGGAAGCTATATAAAACTCGCGAAACTTAGTTAACCCCTCTCCATTGACTAATACTCTTGCCTGAGATTCTTTTTCTGCTGCCGCTAAATAAGGATCCCAAATTGCCCAAGCATCGATACTGCCTTGTTCAAATGCTGCTCTTCCTTCTGGCGGTAGTAAAAAAACAGGTTTGATATCTGAGTAGCTTAATCCTGATTTTTCTAGTGCTTGTGTGACTAAATATTGAGCTATGGAGCCTTTATTAAAGCCGATTTTTTTTCCTTTTAAATCTTCTATTTTTTGAACGGGAGAATCTGAAGAAACTACGATCGCTAGACTTTTAGGACTAGGACGAGAATTAGCGACAGTAACAAGATCTATACCTGCTGCTTGGGCTGTTACCATTCCAGCATCAGAAGTTTGTCCGATATCGATACTTTTAGCACCTAGTGCTTCTATTAAAGGGGTGGGAGAAGAA
>JBDKJC010000246.1:0-5867 GCA_039796815.1 Cyanobacteriota bacterium
CGTGTTTGATAACCAAACAAAGATAATATAAACTAGCTAACAAGCTAAGAGCTAAGGCTAAGACATTATCAAGATAGGTTATATGTTTGAGAAAATCTTTACTGCCAACAGCGCGATCGCCCAATCTAATCGGCTTAGTCTCCGCAAAGGGGTCATTATCGGTTTAGGACAGGTAGGGCTAGCTTGTGCTTATTCTTTACTGATTCAAAATTGTTTTGATGAACTAATTCTGCAAGATCTTGATCGGCAAAAGGTGGAAGGAGAAGTTATGGATCTAGTCCACGGCATGTCTTTAATTGCACCAACCCATTTAGTAGCAGGAACGGTAGCGGATGCGGGTAAAGATGCAGATCTAGTGATAATCACCGCTGGGGCAGCACAAAAACCAGGGGAAACACGTCTCGATTTACTGGCACGGAACGTTGCTATTTATCAAACTATCTTGGGAGATGTGGTTAAATATTGCCCCAATGCCATTTTATTAATTGTGACCAATCCCGTAGACATCATGACCTATATTGCCCAGAGAATTTCTGGTTTTCCTAGCTCGCGGGTGATCGGTTCAGGAACGGTATTAGATACCTCTCGTTTCCGTTCTTTACTAGCTAGTAAGTTGAACATTGATCCTCGCAGTGTCCATGCTTATATTATTGGCGAACATGGAGATAGCGAAGTTCCTGTCTGGAGTACGGCAAATGTGGCGGGTCAGAAGTTACTGACTCACAATTGGGAGGATCTTGCCCCAGGCGATCGCCAAGAGTTAACAGCGATTTTCGAGCAGGTTAAAAATGCTGCTTATGAAGTGATTCAACGTAAAGGATATACAGCATATGCTATTGGTTTAGTGGTGACGGATATTGTCAAGGCAATCTTACACAGTCAAGAACGGGTGCTTACCGTTAGTGGTTTGGTGGATGGACTATACGATATCCACGATGTGTGTCTGGGTTTACCGCGAGTCGTCAGCGACCAAGGTATCATTAAAACCATTAATTTAGATTTAAGTCCCAGAGAAGAACAACAGCTTCATCACTCGGCTCAAGTTCTGCAAGAAGTTTGCCACCAGCTTAGTTTTTAAAAAATCATGGTATCTACTCCTTCAAAAGATTCGACATCCATTAAAGCTTTAACGACTACAGAAATTAACCAAATAGACGCTTATTGGCGTGCCTGTAATTATCTCGCCGTGGGGATGATTTATCTACGGGACAATCCTTTACTCAAACAGCCTTTAAAAGTAGAGCAGATTAAGCAGCGCCTTTTAGGACATTGGGGTTCGTCTCCTGCCCTCAGTTTTACCTATATTCATCTCAATCGCTTAATTAAAAAGTACGACTTGAATGCCATCTTTATCGCAGGGCCAGGACATGGTGCGCCTGGGGTGTTAGCCCCCACATATTTGGAAGGGACTTACTCGGAGGTCTATCCTGACAAAAGCGAAGATGCAGCAGGGATGCAGAAGTTCTTCAAGCAATTCTCTTTTCCTGGTTATATTGGGAGTCATTGCACCCCTGAAACTCCAGGCTCGATTCATGAAGGAGGTGAACTAGGCTACAGTATTTCCCATGCCTATGGGGCGGTGTATGACAATCCCGATCTAATTACCGCCTGTGTGGTGGGAGATGGGGAAGCAGAAACAGGCCCTTTAGCCACTGCTTGGCATTCTAATAAATTTCTTAATCCGATTCGTGATGGGGCAGTATTACCGATTCTCAACCTCAATGGCTACAAAATCGCTAACCCCACAATTCTCGCCCGCATTAGCCCCGAAGAACTAAAGCAGCTATTTAGAGGCTATGGCTATACTCCCTATCTGGTTGAAGGTGACGATCCTGAACAAATGCACCAAAAAATGGCGGCAGTGATGGAAGAATGTATAGTTAAAATTCGCGAGTATCAACAAGAAGCTCGTAGCCAGCATAAAGCCTTTCGTCCCCGCTGGCCGATGATTATCCTGCGTACTCCTAAAGGTTGGACAGGCCCCCAGGAGGTAGATGGACATAAAGTAGAGGGATTTTGGCGATCGCATCAAGTGCCGATGGGTGCAATGCAAACCAACCCAGAACACTTAAAGCTTTTAGAACAATGGCTGAAAAGCTATAAGCCAGAGGAATTATTTGATGAGCAAGGGGCGTTAATTCCTGAACTCAAAATATTAGCTCCAGAGGGAAATAAGCGCATGAGTGCTAATCCAGTCGCCAACGGTGGACTATTACGGAAGGATTTAAAATTACCTAGCTTTTATGATTATGCTGTTCCAGTGGAGCAGCCAGGAAAAATAGAAGTAGCCAATACGGGAGTGTTAGGCAAATTTTTGCGGGATGTCATGAAGCACAACATAACTAATTTCCGCGTCTTTGGCCCCGATGAAACCGCTTCTAACCGTTTGCAGGATATTTACGAAGTTACCAAGAAAACCTGGATGGCGGATTACCTCCCCGAAGACGCAGATGGCGGACAACTTTCCCCTGACGGCAGAGTCATGGAGATGCTCAGTGAACATACCCTCGAAGGTTGGTTAGAAGCTTATTTACTCACAGGCAGACATGGGTTTTTCCATAGTTACGAAGCTTTTGTTCACGTTATCGACTCCATGTTTAACCAACACGCCAAATGGTTAGATATTTCTAAAAAACATGTTCCCTGGCGCGCCCCTGTGTCTTCCCTCAACCTGATGTTATCTTCCCTGGTGTGGCGACAAGACCATAATGGTTTTTCCCACCAAGATCCAGGTTTTGTGGATTTAGTGACTAACAAAAGTGCCGATGTGACACGGATTTATTTTCCTCCTGATGCCAACTGTTTATTGTCTGTAGCCGATCATTGTCTGCGAAGCAAAGACTATATTAATGTCATCGTCGCTGACAAACAAAATCATCTGCAATATTTAACTATGGAGCAAGCAGTTAAGCACTGCACCAAGGGGATTGGTATTTGGGATTGGGCGAGTAATGACGATTGTGGCAAGGCAGCGGATGAACCCGATGTGATTATGGCTTGTTGCGGCGATATTCCCACTATGGAATCTTTAGCTGCCACAGCCATCCTGAGAGAGGAATTACCCGAACTGAAAGTCAGGTTTATTAATGTAGTAGATTTATATCGCTTACAGTCCGCAACAGATCATCCCCACGGCTTATCTGACAAAGAATTTGACATTCTTTTTACTCCTGATCAACCCATCATCTTTAACTTCCACGGCTATCCCTGGTTAATTCATAAGTTGGCTTATCGTCGTACTAATCAAGAGCGCATTCATGTCAGAGGTTATAAGGAACAGGGCAATATCAATACACCGCTAGAATTGGCAATGCTCAACCAAATCGATCGCTTTAACCTGGTGATTGATGTGATCGATCGCGTGGAAAAACTCGGCTCTAGAGCAGTATACGTCAGAGAGCGGATGAGAAACGAGATCATCGATAATTTAGCCTATGCCCATGAACAGGGAATGGATAAACCTGAAATGGTGAACTGGAAATGGCCGTTTTAAGTTAAATGATAAATCAATAAATTGTCATGATGGTCTTAGTTCTCAATGCTGGCTCTAGCAGTCAAAAAAGTTGTCTTTATCGACTGGGGGATTCCTTGCCCGATTCCCCGACCAAACCTTTATGGTCGGCCGACCTTGATTGGACAGTAGCAGATGATCGTGGATTATTAACCGTCAAAAGTAACAACATCAAGCAAGAACTTGCTATTACCCAACAAGATAAAGCTTTAGAAGTTCTGCTCAAGACTTTAATTGAGGGAGAAACAAAGGTGATCGATAGTTTTAAGGAGATCGATCTCGTGGGTCATCGGGTGGTACATGGTGGCGCAAAATATAGCCAAGCAACGGTAATTACAGCAGCGGTTAAAGATGCGATCGCCGATTTGATTCCTCTTGCTCCTACCCACAACCCAGCTCATTTAGCAGGAATTGAAACAATTGAAACATTGCTACCAGATGTACCCCAAGTGGCGGTGTTTGATACGGCATTTCACAGCACTATCCCTGAACCAGCCAAGGTTTATCCTCTTCCTTACGAATGGTACGAACATGGAATTCAAAGATATGGATTTCATGGTATTAGCCATCAATATTGCGCTAACCGCGCTGCTCAAATTTTAGGTAAACCCCTGGAATCACTGAAAATTGTCAATTGTCATCTGGGGAATGGTTGCTCCCTGGCGGCGATAAAAGACGGAATCTGTGTAGACACGACGATGGGTTTTTCTCCCCTGGAAGGATTGATGATGGGGAATCGTTGTGGTTCAATCGATCCGCAGATTGTTTTGTATTTGATGCAACGGCATGGCTTAGATGTAGAAGCTGTAAATCACTTACTTAATCAAGAGTCTGGTTTAAAAGGAGTTTCAGGTATCTCAGGAGATATGAGAGAGATCAATCAAGCGATCGCATCTGGCAATCAAAGAGCCTCATTAGCTTTGGAGATCTACATTCATCGACTAAAAAGTTCGATTGGGGCAATGGTCGCAAGTCTCAACGGTTTAGATGTTTTGGTTTTTACTGGGGGAGTGGGGGAGAATGCTGCGATCGTCCGCGAAAGAACTTGTGAGGGTCTAACCTATTTGGGCTTGCAGTTAGATTTAGCCAAAAACCAGCACCAACCTGTAGATCAAAATATTGCTACAAACAATTCTTCAAAAGCAATTTTTGTCATTCATACTCAAGAGGATTGGGCGATCGCTATGGCAGCAGTAAGACATAAGTAATGAGTTGTTTCAACTAAATTTGGCAGTATATAGTCATTATCATTTGATTCCTAAAATTAAAACTGAAAGGAAACTAATTGCTAACGCACCCAGTAAAATCGTCGCACACCACCGAGCCAGATTCCAACCGCCGATCACAAAAGCTATCACTGCTTTGACTATAGTATTAACCATTGCTGCAATCAGAATTCCCATCGCTCCAACCGATAACGCTAAATCTCCCTTAGTTGCCTCGGCGAGGGAGAGACTGACCGCATCAACATCGGTAATGCCAGAAATAGCTGAGAGGAGATAAATTCCTGCATTCCCAAACCAACTTTCCATGGCATGAATGAGGATAAATAAAACTGAGAGTACCCCCGCGTAAATTAAAGCAGATCCCAGTTCAATCGGATTTCTTAGTTCGATCTCTACTACTTGCTCTGTTTTCGCAGTTCTTGTCGCGATCGCCACGGCAGCAATCAGCGGGACAATTGCCAACAAAGCAATCGGAACTGCTAACAAAGTAAGTAAAGATTGATTCACAATACCCACTATTACTAGAATGCGCAGTGCCATCGTCCCAGAGGCGAGAGAAATCCCCGCACCGAGGACTGCCATAGAACTCTGACCTTTTCGAGCCATACGTGCAAAAGAAATTGTCACGGCAGTGGATGAAACTAAAGCACCAATAATTGCCGTTGCTAACAATCCCACACGAGTACCGAATACTCGCATAGCAAAGTAGCCTAAATAAGAAATCCCTGCAATCAAAAGTACCAGAAGACCTATTGATCGCGGATTCAAGGCTTGCCAAGGGTCGAGATTGCGGTCTGGCAATAAAGGTAGAGCGATCGCAGCCATAATCAATAATTGTAAGGTGGCGATTAGTTCTCGGCGATCGAGTTTTTTTAGGGATTTATGTAATTCTTGTTTAAAGCCAAGCAAGACTGCCACAGTCACCGAAACAGCTAGAGCTTCACTTACTAATCCAGTTCCTGCCAACAATCCCAATACAAAAGTAATTAGTAAAGAAAGTTCGGTAGTAATCCCAAATTCTTTCAGCAGTTCTCATTTTAAAAGGAAAAGAGAAAGTGTTCTCTTGTACAGATAGAGAACAAAGAAGAGAAAAGAATTTATGAAGTACGATTAGAGCAAATATATAATCA
>JBDKJC010000247.1:0-5864 GCA_039796815.1 Cyanobacteriota bacterium
TTGGTGCTTATGCCCCTTATGAAAAGCCAGAAATTGTCGTTGTCGCTTTTCTCGAACATTCTGGCGGTGGTGGTGGCTCAAAGGCAGCACCTTTAGTGAGGCAAGTTATGGAAGCTTATTTTAAACCGCATTTTAAACCGCAGAATAAGAATCAAACTAAAAAATAGATATTTGCTATCTGTTTTTCCTGCCTAGATTCAACATATCTCCTAATCCTTCCCCAACTAGAGATAAACCTGTAACTAAGGTAGCCATAGCTAAACCAGGAAAAGTAGCAGACCACCAAATTCCTGTGGGTAAGGCATCTAATGCCAAACGTAGATCGTGACCCCATTCTGGTACTTCAGGAGGGAGTCCTAAACCCAAAAAGCCCAAACCACCCAAAATGAGAATGGCATCGGCAGCATTAAGGGTAAACAACACAGGAACGCTTTGAATGACGTTAAAAAACAGATAGCGGGTTAAAATCCTACTGGTAGGCGCGCCCATTGCCTGAGCTGCTTCAATAAATAGTTCGGTTTTGACACTGGTAGTATGATTGCGAACAATACGGTAGTACTGCGGGATATAGGCAATACTTAGAGCGATCGCGGCATTGATGACTCCTTGACCAACCACAAAAGCCAGGGTGATGGAGAGCAGTAATCCTGGCAGGGTATAGATAGTATCCATAAAGAAGATCGACACCTTGTCAATCTTGCCTCCCAAATAGCCACTCACTAATCCCAAAGGAACACCGATAATCAGGCTCATCGTAGTTGCCAACACTACCACTTTTAAAGCAGCCTGAGTTCCAAACAAGGTACGGGAAAAAACATCATAGCCCTGGCGAGTTGTGCCTAACCAATAATCAGCCCCAGGAGCTTCGTGGATCGGATTAGCTAAGGCTTCAGTGGGATCTTGTAACCAGCCAAGATTTTGTAAGGTAGGAGCGAGAAAAGCGATCGCCATAAAACTTAGAGTAATTGCTAGTCCAATTAAGGTCAGGCTTTGAGATAGGGTAAGGCGAAACTGATGGGGTAATCTAATACTGGTGGTCATAATTTATGGCGTAATCGACTCAAACTGCTCGGCATTATAGCTAAAGATTAAGAGGATTAAGTAATGAGTAATCAAAACCTATCTCCTCTTAGTTAATCTTAAAGTTATTGGTTGCGGTAAGCAGAAAAACTGCTTTAATTTAGAGTAGACATTGGTTATTAGTCATCTAATGGACTCACGACTAAAAGCCGTTATTACAATCTTAAAGATTAAGGAAGAGAATATATGCCTCTGACTCTTTCAGGAGAACAACAGCAACTTTTTGACCGTAGCTTGCAAACCATCGAGCAAGTTGAAGGTTTGTTTGTGGAGGCAAAGGTACTTTTTCCTAACTTCGACCCTGATACTGAAGTACTCAAGCAACAGCTAGCTAATCCCTTTTCGATCTTTATCTGTGGTGAATTTAATGCAGGCAAGTCTAGTTTACTCAATCGGCTAAACAATCAAGAAATTGCCACAGTGGGATTTTTGCCCACCACCCAAGAAATTCACGCTTATGATCCCGAAGGCTTTGGCGGTTTAGTCTTTATTGATAGTCCTGGTACCAACTCGATTATTGAACAACACCAAGAGTTAACTGAAAATTATCTCCAGCAAGCAGATATTATTTTATTTGTCACCTCTGTAGAGCGTCCTTTAAGCAAATCTGAGCAAGATTTCTTGACTTTAGTCGATCGCACCTGGGCGCGGAAAATTATTGTAGTGATTAATAAAGCCGACTTGGTTGCAGACGATGAAGCAAAACAAATCCGTGAATATGTTAGCGAAGGTCTAAAAGAAATCCTCGCCCAAATGCCACCTGTATTTACGATTTCAGCAAAAACAGGTAGTGGAATGGATGAGCTTAAAAGCTTCTTGTTGGCATTTTTGGCAGAAGGAGAAAAAGTTAAGCTTAAGCTACGTGGTCCACAGAATTCGTTATTAGTTTATTTAGAACAATTAGAAAAGCAAAACGAATCCACTAAAGCTAAATTACAGTCTGACAAGGTTGTTTTCGATCGCACCTCTCGTAGAATTGAGGAAAGATTAGAAGAATACAATCTTTTATTTGGAATTTTTCGCGATAATATTGAAGATTTATTTACTAATTTAATTACAGAAACTAACGAATTAATCGATCATAATACGGGGTTTTTAACCGTTGTTAAACGCAAGATTACTAAAGAAGAAGATTTGCTTGAAGAGCGATTGGCTAAGACAATTAAAGATATTCAATTAGATAAAAATCTCCAAAATATATTTCAAGAAGCGATCGCCACTTTTCAAAAATATCGCGAACGAATTATTAGAGAAGCCAAAGAAGATCTATCTACTGCCATCACCGTCTCGGAGGATACTCTGGCACTTCCGCCAATTAATACCGAGCGCCTAAATAGCAATGAATTTGCTACCAAGATTAAGACAGCAACCGAGGAAGGCTTAGATAGTTTCTGGCGACTGGGAATCACCGCAGCAGCAACTGGGGTAGGTGGACAGCTAATATTTAATACAATTTCAGCAGACACTACGGCTTTTGTAGTTGCAGGGTTATTTGGCTTAATGAGCTTTGATGCTTTACCTAGAAGACGAAGAAAACTTAAAACCGAGTTAGAACAAAACTATCGCAGTCTCCAAGAAAACTATACTAAAAGTCTCAAGGATGCCTTGACAGCAGAGTTAAATAAGTGCCTACAACAGTTTGCTAACGTAATTCGACCTCAACAGGAAGAACTTGCTAACAAAATAGCCACGGCTGAGTCCATTACCAAAGAAGCAGCAGCTATTAAAGCACAAATTCAGCAGATTACTACCGAAGTAGAGCAGTTGACGATTCAACAATGAGCAATGAGCAATGAGCAATGAGCAATGAGCAATGAGTCCTAAAGGATTAGCTTATCCGAAGGTGTCCTAAAGGATACACCTACGGATATACCCTTTAGGGTCGCGTCACAATGAGCAGCTACTTCTTTTTAAAAAAGAGGATTGTTATCCTAAAGGACGACACGAAGTTAGTGCTTTAGCATACACTCCGTTATTCAGGAAAGAATTTCTTTCTACCTACTACTTATTATCTTTTTCTAGATGCAGTTAGCTAATCAAGCCAAGAAGTTTTTCTATCTCAGTTGTTTGGTATTGTTTCTGGGAATGTTAGGAGGTATTAGCCAAAAACCCAACAATTTTTGGTGGCAACATTCAAAGCAAATATTATCTAAGCTCTACGGAGACTGGCATTCAGAGCAACCCAATCTTCAAGGCGATCTCTATACTCCTAGTTTATCTGGCACTCAACCCTTGGTTATGGGTGGAGGAGATCCTTATGTTAGAGCCCTGATGCGCACGATTACCGCTAGCGAAGCCAATGTTAGTCGACCCTACAACGTAATTTATGGTGGAAAGCAAGTTGAAGACTTGAGTGAACATCCGCAACTCTGCGTTACTATTGTCGCGGGTCCGAATACTGGTAACTGTACTACTGCTGCGGGACGCTATCAAATGCTCGACTTTACCTGGAAGCGAACAGCACGGCAGTATCATCCTCATCCCGAGGGTTTTTGGCGTTGGAAAAGCTACAGCTTTGAAGCTCAATATCAAGATGCGGTAGTTTATGCTTGGCTGAGTGATTCCCAGGCTTGGGGGATGGATATTCCTCAGTTACTAAGACAAGGAGAATTAACCCAGGTACTTCAATTACTTTCAGGAACTTGGACGAGTCTAGGATATGGCATTGAAACCAATTCTATGAGCAATTATTTACCCCAAATTTATCAGAACATGTTGCAAGAAGAGTTGGGATAAACTCAAAGCAGTTTTTTAGCTGAAATTACGACCATTAAGGTGTTATTGTAATATAAATTTCTAGTGAACTACTATGCTCAACTAAAAAACTATAATATTATTTATTTAAAGTCTCAGCTAAATTATTAAGATTTAATTATACTAAGCTTAATACTATTTGCTAGTATAGATAACAAGATTTAATTACATAATCTAAAAATTATTTATTCTTCAGATAAGATAACATCAAGCTGTTATTGAGCAACTGAAAATTCGATTAATTTAAACTTTAATCCGATCGCTGAGAAACTAATTATTTTAAGATCTCTAAATCAATTTGTTCCTTATCGTGCTTAAAAACTAGCTATTCAAATAACTATTTTAATCAGTATAAAATAGCAGGCTAAATTTTGGCTGCCCGATAAACTTTTGGGCTTTAATTTGCTTAACTAAGATCGGGTGATTAATCTGAAATTAGAGAAAGTAGAAATTAAATTATAAGCACCAATAATCGCTATAAAAAATTTTTTAATATATTCAAATAAAAGTGAAAATTTATCTACCCTTTCTTTATTCGGAAACAATAAAAAGACCTAATAAGAAATTTTTTTTATTAAGTATTTTAGGAGAAGATTTTATCATCTTGCTTCTTGCTTTTAGTTTAGTCAGTTCTCATCCTTGGACAAATGTGCTAGGTTTATTTTTACTCCAGACATCTTTTTGGTGCATTTATGAACTTGGTTACATGGAAAATGATATCCTGGGGGAAAAGTTTGAAGATCAAGCAGTACTTTCTGATAACTATAATTCTTTTAAATACTCGTTTCAACTATGGCAACCTTGGATCTGGGCTGTTATCACGTCCATCTTAGGAATACTTGTTCTACATCAAGAGATTGCGATTGAAGGTATTCATCTTAGTCAGATAATATTTGGCAACGATCCTTGGGGAATATTTCAACTATCTGAAAGCTTCTTGTATTGGATGGCTTTTTTATTAGTCTTAAGATTTTTGTTTCATATTTATAATCAGCTCAACAAGCAAAGTCGAGTCTGGTTTTATTTTTTATTGCAAGCTTGTCGTTACTGTGGTTATTTGGTTTTACTAACTACCAATACAGTGGGCTTAGTTTTACTAATTAGTAAGATTTTAATTCGCTCAATTCAGTATACTTTATATCGCTACCTGGGGGGCAAAAATAGTGACTGGCCAATGGATTTCCCGCGCTACTTTTTTTACTTACTGATTTATCTTTTGATCATAAGTGCGATCGCCGCTAATGAACGTAATATCTCTCTAGTATTTAATTATCAAGTACTTGCCATAATTACTTTTTGTGTGATGAGGGGTAGTAAACACTTTTCAACAGTGTTTTCACAGTTTGTACACGTTAGCAAAGATAGTTCCAACCGAATTGCGTAGTATCTTTGAGAGTAATTGTAATTGTTGTTGGTAATTTGGACTAATCACTGTTGTAATTCATTGAGCAAGTTTGTCCAAGGCTGCCAATCATTCTCCTCACTAATCGATCGCCAAACGGATTCAATCACAGGACGCAATAAAGCAGTTTGAGGGTTATGAATTTTCAGGCGATCGCTAATTGCTTCTATCTCGCCTAGGGAGATTTGATTAAGGCATTGATGATAGATACTGCGCCAGCTATCTGTAATTTGAAGCGAGAAAGTAGCCTGGGCTAAAATTAACTCTCGCTCTTCGCGCCAACGACAATCAAACCCTTGAGCTAATTCGGCAAAGAAACCATGATAGCTAATCTCGGTATCTCTCAATAAATTAATTGTCTGAGTGAATAATTCCTGAGCGATTATCCCCAAATCAGCCTCAAACCCTAGTTTTTTGAGCATCAACTGTTGATAATGTTGTTGATAGTAGTCATCAAACTGCGCCAAGCCGATTTCCAAACTCGATTGTTCGGTAATCATTGCCAGGGGTTTTTGTAGCAACTCTAAATTAAACCGACAAATATAGGGTTGATTACCATAGCTATAGCGTCCACCATAGTCAAAGTAAGCAGCGGTAAATCGAGCGTCATAGGTAGGAATAAACGCAT
>JBDKJC010000248.1:0-5864 GCA_039796815.1 Cyanobacteriota bacterium
TGCTGGTGCGACTTTTGCTGGGATTGTTGCTCTTTCTTTAATTGCAGCTTTAGCATCAAAAAACATTTATGAAGCCGAAGCAAGATTGCTAATTGAGCCAGAGCAAACCTCAAGTCGTATTGGCATTGCAGATGGTAATCCTGAAGTAGAAAAAACCGTTTTAGAAAAAGACCCGATTGAGACCGAAGCAGAGATTCTCGGTTCTAGAACCATTATTGAAAAAGTAATTCAAGAACTCGACCTAAAATCAGAAAATGGCAAGCCTTTAACTTATAAAATTGTCAAAAAAGCGCTTAAGGTTCAACCTGTCATTGGGACTGATTTATTACAAATATCATATGAGAATTCAGATCCCGACATGGCAGTTTCCTTTGTTGATCGGGCGGTAGAACTGTACTCTGAAGGGTATGCTCTATCTAACAGTGAAGCAGCACTACAAGACGGCGATTTTATCAAACAGCAACTACCCAAATTAGAGACTGCGGTAGAAGATGCCGAAGCAAACCTGCGCAATTTTAAAAATCGCAACGGTATTTCCGATCTACAAGAACAAATTACCGCCGACATTGATTCGGTTGCTCAGGTAGAAAATCAGATCGACCAGGTGAGCGCTGACTTGAATGACGTTAATGCTCGCTACAACAGATTGCAAAGTCAACTGGGTATGACTTGGCAGGAGGCTTCAGCGGTTAGCTCTCTAAGCCAATCTGTAACTCTACAGGAAACATTAGCTCAACTACAAAAGGTGAAGGTGGAGCTGGCTCAAAAGAGTAATCGTTTATCTAATAGTGCGCCCCAAATTATTAGTCTTCAGGAAGAGCAAGCAGACTTAGAAGCCTTATTGAGGCAAGAAGTAGCTGGTGCTTTGGGTCCTCAACAACAAGGACTGGCAGGACAAATCAATATTTTGCGCTTGGGAGAATTAAAGCAGGGGCAACTAACGGAGTTTGCCGATTTAGGCTTGCAAAAAGAGGGCTTAGAGGAGAAATTGGCATCTCTTAAAGGTTCTTATAACAATTATCAAAAAAGGTCGAATCTTTCACCCCAACTAGAAGAACAACAGCGACAATTAGAGCGTAAGCTCAAGTCTGTAACCGAGAATTATGAAACTCTTTTGAGTAAGGCTAATGAGATAGGTATTCGTCAAGATTACAAGGTAGATAAAGTTCGGGTAATTTCGGCAGCAGCTCTAGCTGAAGATCCCGTTAATCCTGATGGCAAAATAATTGTAGCAGCAGGAGCAATGATGGGGCTACTTTTTGGTACAGCTTTAGCTTTCCTTTTGGATCTCAAGGACAATACCATCAAAAATACTCAAGAAGTAGAAAATATGTTTGCTTATCCTCTTCATGGGGTTGTACCCGATCTTAGCTTGGGAGGAAATAGCGAGCAATTGCAGCTACCTGGGAGTGAAAGAGCAAATCTTCCCGAACAGATTGTCAGCGAAGTATCGATGATGCCACTCAAAGAGGCTTATCAAAATATTCAGGTTAATTTAAATCTTCTTGACGCTAATGCCAAGAAACAAGTGATTGCCATCACTAGCTCCGTACCCCAGGAAGGAAAGTCTTCGGTCTCAGCAAATCTTGCTGTAGCAAGATCCCAGTGTGGTCAGAGGATCTTGTTAATCGATGCAGACATGCGCCGCCCAACTCAACATCATATTTGGGAAATTTCTAACCAAATGGGTCTGCATGAAGTTCTAGCTGGCAAAATTTTCTGGTCAGAAGGAGTGCAAAATGTGATGCCCAATCTTGATGTTTTAACTGCTGGTTCGATTCCTCCTAATCCTATTGCTCTTTTGGATTCTCCTTCTTTTCTCGATTTTATTGCCGAAATATCTCAAGAATACGATCAGGTTATTTTTGACACGCCACCAATTATTGGTCTTGCCGATGCGAGAATCATTGGTAAGACTGTCGATGGCTTTTTGTTTGTAGTTCGTCCAGGAGTGGCAGATTACAATAGTGCCACCGCAGCCAAAAAACTGCTTGACAGCACTGGATTAAAAGTTTTAGGCGTAATTGTCAATGGGGCTGATATGAGACAAGAACCTTATCATTACAGCAGTTACTACTACGCTAAGAAAAAATAAAATTTATAAAATTTAGCATTTTGGAGTTGGCAGAATTGATTATTGAGCTGACTGCGGAAGTTATACCATTTTTCTTTGAGATTGGACTTAATATTCTAAGTTTAAATCTCACGCTTTAAAAGACTCCCTAAAGGCGACGATGTGACCCTAAAGGAATCCCTTCGGTTACGAAGCTTATCCTCCTTCGAGGACGTAGTCCTTTAGAGCAAATGCTTTAGTATAAGCTAAGCGTCGCCAAGACGTTTATCTCGCTTAGTTTGAGCGCTAGATTCGGCGAATTCATTTCGCCTTGAATAATCACGCTGTTGACTTAAAGGAGTTAAATTTAATTTAGTACATTGTTATAGAGAAAGAGAATTGGTATTAGCTTTGATGATGCTTTAAATTTCAGGCATAACTATCAATTCTATTCTCATTATAAAAGCAGCATGAAATTATCAATTCGCCCTTTGGAAAACACTTTTGCAGTGGCTTCTTTATTATTATTTTCCCAAGGATTTTACAGTCTGATTTTAGGGCCATCCATTGGTGGTGATGAGGGAGATACCGATAGTGCGGTACTGCGTTTTGCTTTTATCTTAATTTATCTCATCACTTTTGCTCTGTTGGGCTTTCGCTGGCAACGAACGATCGCTTTTCTAAAAACCAATTTATGGCTACTATTTTTAATTGGGCTAATAATATTTTCGGTTTCATGGTCTTCACTTGCCGATGTTACTATAAGAAAAGCGATCGCTTTAATCGGGACAAGCGCATTTGCTCTATATCTAGGGTCTAGATATAGCTTCGAGGAACAGCTAAAAATATATGCTTGGAGCTTTGGGATAGGCTTATTCTGTAGTTTTCTGTTTGCCTTGGTCATTCCCACTTATGGAATTATGCCTTCTGGTAATTGGCGAGGCATTTATCCACATAAAAATGGTTTGGGGGAAGCTATGTTTATGAGCTTTCTCACCTTCTACTTTCTATCAATTTCAGCCAAGCAATATAGAACACTCTGCAAAATTTGCTGCTTACTATCAGTCCTGATTATTTTATTAGCTCAGTCTGCAACATCTTTGATTAGTGTGATGTTCATTTTTACAACAGCCCAAGCACTAAAACTAGTATCTTTGAAATCAAAGAAGAGTATATTCGCACTGCTTATTTTGTTAATCTCGATCGCAGTATCTCTATTTCTGATCATGATTAATTTTAATACGATCTTAAATGTCTACGATCGCGATATTACCCTCACAGGTAGAACTCCCTTATGGGAAGATCTCTGGGGTTTTATTCAACAAAAGCCTTGGTTAGGTTACGGATTTGGTACATTTTTCTCTAGTGGGCACCGAGAAACAGATATAATTTGGAAAGTTCATACTTGGATTCCCCCTCATGCACACAATGGCTTTGTTCAAATGTGGTTAGATCTGGGCGTAATTGGGCTAGCTGTATTTAGTGTTAGCTATGTTGGCTGTATTTTCAATGCTTTATTTAAATATTTATTATCTAAAGAACTTAAAATGCTGTGGGTTTTTCTGCTTTTACTCTATACTATTTTTTTCAACCTAACTGAAGTATCGTTCTTGAGTCAAAGTACGCTCTGGATTCTCTCTTTAGCAGCAATCTACTCTATGAAAGCAACTTCAAAAATCAAGCCTTTTAGTTAATTAATGCCTACAAAAAAAGCTATAGCAAAAATCAAGCAGCTTACTCAAAGTGCAAGATTCAAAGATTCATTAGCAATCTTTATGTCTTTCACTTTACAATTGCTGGTTCAGGGGATTTACTTTGTAATTTTAGCGCGTACCTTTGCTCCAGGAAAATATGGAGCTTATGTAGGAATAGTCGCTATAGTCTCTATTCTTATACCTTTTGCTAGCTGGGGCAGCGAACAAATTATTATTCAAAATGTTTCTCGGCAAAGAAGTGCATTTCGAGAATCTTGGGGAACAGGAATTCTTAAAACACTTCTTTTTGGTTCCCTATTTACAAGTTTAATTCTAATAGTTTACAGTTACTTTCCCATACCTGGAATCTCAATTTCTGTTGTTTTTGTAGTTGCTTTGGCTAATTTAATCTTTTTAAGATTAAATGATTTAGTTAGAGATAGTTTTGTCGGGGTTGGGCTACTCAACTATACCGCGAAAATTATGTTTTTAGTTTCATTAAACAGATTTTTTGGCGTATTAGTATTGATTGCCCTTTTTGATCGACCGAGTATTTTAACCTGGACGATTATTTATTGTATTGCTACCTTTTTGGCTGCGGTAATGTCTACTTATTTACTGATTAAGCAGGTAGATTACCCTAAGTTTGTATTATCAAAAGTAAAGGAAGATCTAAAATTAGGTTTTTCTTTCGCAATCGGAATTTCCGCCCAGACTATCTATAACGACATAGATAAGTCTATGTTGGCTAAACTATCAACTTTAGAATCTGCGGGAATTTATGGAGCGGCATATCACATTTTAAATGTCTCGTTTACGCCAATTTTGTCATTAGCGATGGCTTCGTTTAGAAACTTTTTTCAACAGGGAGTTTCGGGAATTAAAAGCAGTTTTAAGCTGTGCAAAAAATTGTTACCTATGTCTATAGGTTATTCGTTGCTCGCTATTGTGGGACTGGCAATTTTCGCTCCACTAGTACCATTAATCTTGGGATCTGAATATAGCGATTCTGCGACTGCTCTAATATTTTTATCTCCGAGTATATTCTTTAGAACGATGCATATATTTGCAGCTGATACATTAACAGGAGCAGATCTACAAAAAGTTAGGAGTGGGTCGCAAGTGTTAGTCGCAATAGTTAACGGCTTGCTTAATTATTGGCTAATCCCTCTGTACAGTTGGCGTGGTGCTATTTGGGCAACACTAATCTCTGAATGTTTGTTGATGATTGTTTTATGGTTAGCTGTCTATATATATTCTCGAAAATCAGCTTAGACTGGTTTTTAACATATTTGTGACATTATATGATGATATTTAGACTAACTTAGCGATCGACTAATAACCAGTTAAAATTATCACTGTGAACCCATTTAATTAATGTCAGAGACAACACCTTCAACTAAACTTAGTGGTTTATTTATTGTCTGGAAAAAATATCAGAGAAGACCAGAAGTTTTGGCCGATCTTTTAGGTTGTGAACTAAAATTTTTACCTCATCTTTTTCCCAGTAAATATCTGCGACCCTTAGACTACCTACTCAAATTAGCAGTCAATATCAAAGACATTCTGGTGCAAAAACCTGATTTTGCGATCGCCCAATGTCCGCCAACTTTCAGCGCCCTACCGGCATTAATGACCAAAACTCCATACCTCATTGATGCCCATAACCCTCTATTTCAGGTAGAAATGTGGCAAAAGTTACCTCTTGCTCAGACTATTTTAAGTAATGCTCTCGGCATAATTGTGCATAAC
The DNA here is from genome assembly GCA_039796815.1 of Cyanobacteriota bacterium. Taxonomy (GTDB): domain Bacteria; phylum Cyanobacteriota; class Cyanobacteriia; order Cyanobacteriales; family Xenococcaceae; genus Waterburya. Next base: position 5,500 of record JBDKJC010000248.1, read on the forward strand.
ATCGAGATGTTTGAGTTAGTTAAGGAAATATATCCTTCGGCTTCACTATTTACAATTGGCGATCCTATTAAGGAGATCGCGCCTCCCAGTCCTCCACAACGCCTGGCGAAGCAAATTTTGGTAATTGCCTCTTTCGATCCTTGGGATGAGCCTGTAGAGTTGCTGATCGACAGTATGAAAAGATTGACTGAATATAATTTTGTGATCACCGCTGATGCGAAGAAACTTAATTCAGCAACGGCAACTAGCTTACAGCAGTTGAAAAACGTACGTTTAACAGGTTTTTTGGCAACTGAAGATTACCACCAAGTTTTGTGTTCGAGCTTGGCTGCCTTAGTCTTAACTACCAGTGATGCTACCCAGCC
>JBDKJC010000249.1:0-5811 GCA_039796815.1 Cyanobacteriota bacterium
AAAGGCGATTTATCTTCTAAGTTAATGAAGTCATATTTATCTGCTCCTTACACACTTCACTTAAGCAGAAATTCTGCCGATTTAGTACAAAGTATCGTTACATTTACCGATCGCTTTTGTCTTGGTTTAGTTTTATCTTTGCTAACAGCGATTTCAAATGGAGTAGTAATAATTGCCTTAGTTGCTCTATTGGTATCAACTAATGCTGTTGCCTCACTGGGCATTACGGTGGTGCTTTTTATCTCGTTGCTGGTCTTAAATCCTTTAAAAGATAAGTTGGCTTACTGGGGTAAACAGGGTTTTGATGCTTCAGCGGAGATAATTCGCGTTCTTAACCATGGTCTAGGTGGTTTAAAAGAAACCAGAATAATTGGTTGCGAACCTTACTTTGAAGCTCAAATGAATTTAGCAACAAAGAAATATTCTACGAACATGGGTTTGGCTTCAGGCTATTCCAACCTCCCTCGCTACGTTGTTGAAGCGGTAATTATCAGCTTTTTGATTGTATTTGCCTTTTTATTTGTTACTTTTAATCAGGATGATAGTCAAAATATTACTTCAATATTTGGTATTTTTGCGATCGCTTCGATTCGTTTGCTGCCAGCTACTGGCAATACCATCTCCTGTATCAGCGTGATTCGCTATAACATTCATTCTCTTGATTCTCTATATGCTGAACTCAAAGAAGCAGAAGAATTTGAATCTGAAAATAAAGAGTTTAATACTCTACCTCCACATCACTCTCAGCCACAGCCCAAGCTTAGTTTTCAATCGCAGATTAAAATTGAAAATCTAGTATACAAATATCCAAATGCGCAGATTGATGCTCTAGATGGCATCAGCTTAACTATTGAAAAAGGTCATTCGATTGGTCTGATTGGGAAGTCTGGTTCGGGCAAGACAACGTTGGTAGATGTGCTGATGGGTTTACTTTCTCCCCAAAGTGGAGATATTTTGGTGGATGGCATATCGGTTAAAGATAAAATGCGCGCTTGGCAAAACCTAATTGGCTATGTCCCTCAATCAATCTTTTTGATTGATGACACTTTAGAGAGAAACATTGCCTTTGGTGTCCCCGATAATCAAATCGATCGCCAAAAAGTTCAAGCAGCGTTACAGGCAGCCCAGCTAAGCGAAGTAATCGCCAGACTACCTATGGGGCTAAATACTACGGTGGGAGAAAGAGGGGTTTTGCTCTCTGGAGGTCAACGACAACGAGTAGGAATTGCTCGGGCGCTATATCACGAGAAAGAGATTTTGGTGTTTGACGAGGCGACTGCTGCTTTGGATAACGAAACTGAAAATTTAATTACCGATGCCACTAAAGCACTTTCAGGCAGTAAAACTATCATCATTATTGCTCATCGCCTCAGTACTATTGAACATTGCGATCGCATATATCGTTTAGAGCAAGGCTGCATCACCCAGTCGGGTAATTATCAAACTGTAGTCTTAAATCAGTAGCTTAGTTCTTATTATTCTTGTTAACATTATGATTCCCAAAATATATTTCTACACTACATCTCAAGCAGGCCCTCCCGAAGGAGCTTATTTTCAGGATTTACTGGTCAATTTGGCCACAGGATTTAAGCAGCTTGGTATTGAGTATTATGCGAGCAATGATTATTGGCAAATCGCTCCCGACAGCGATCGTACTTTAATCCAAGCAACTCCCGATGTAACGCCAGCAGATTGCGATCTTGTCTTATTAGAGCGTCAATGGTACGAAGAAAACGGCTGTTTACCACCAGGTCTATTTGCTCCAGATCGGCAATATAAGACTGTCTATTTTGACTGCAACGATGGGATTAGAACTCCAGCTTGGCTACCAGAATTTCAGCAGTTTGACTTTATTTTTAAAACTCATTACGCTCAGCACACTAAATATCCCGATAATTTCTATCCTTGGGCTTTTGGTCTTTCTGAGCGAGTGTTGCAGGAGCTTGAAGAAATTTATTGGACGGAAAAGCAGCCATCCATATTAGTCAACTTCCGTAATAAAAAGTTTAGTCATTCTCTGAGAAGTTATGTCAAAAAAACCGTTTTACCTAGGATCGAGCCAATAATTGCTATCGATACTGCTTCAGATAACGAAGCAGAATTTCCCCAAGACCCCTATCATTACTTGCGTTGGGCGCAAACTGGTAGAAGACATTACCCCAGCTACTATCAACGACTAAAACAATCTCAGGTCTGTGCCTGCTTTGGCGGTTTTTTTCTGGGACCTGAATTTATCGATCATTACGATCGCATTTCCTATTATCTTGCTCGCATGGTGAGCGAACTAGGAATTAAAACTAATCGTATTGGGCAATGGGATAGTTGGCGCTTCTGGGAATCAATGGCAGGAGGTTGCGTGACTCTGCACGTTGATTTTGCTAAATATGGCTTTAAGCTACCCGTCATGCCAGAAAACTGGCGTCATTATATCGGCATCGATTTAGACAATATAGGAGAGTCGATTGACAAAATAACCAGCCAGCCAGAAATTCTCCAAAATATTGCCGCTGCTGGCAGAGTTTGGGCGATGGAAAACTATGCACCCTTACCCACCGCAGTTAGGTTTTTAGAAACGGTTGCTGGTCTTAAATTAGCCGAGCTTCAACAACTTCAACTAGAGGAAAATTTAGTAAAATGAAGCCCAATATTCTGGTTAGCATAATTATTAATAATTATAATTACGATCGCTTTTTAGCCGAGGCAATTGATAGCGCTTTAAACCAAAACTATGAGCAGATTGAGGTAATTGTAGTCGATGACGGTTCTACGGATAATTCCCGACACATTATTGCTGAATATGGCGATCGCATAATCCCGATTTTACAACCTAATGGTAAACAGGCAGCGGCTTTTAACAGTGGTTTTGCCCGTAGTCGAGGAGAGATAATCCTCTTTCTCGATGCCGATGATTATCTTTATCCCCAAGCCGTAGAGGAAATTGTCACAGTTTGGCAGCCTGACTTAGCCAAAGTACATTATCGCTTAGATGTCGTGGATGGGGTGGGTCAATCTATGGGCTATTCATATCCCCAGGGAACAACTCCTCTGGCTCGGGGTAAGGTCTGGAAAATGCTTTTAGAAACTAGCGGCTATACCAGTACTCCTACTAGCGGGAATGCTCTCAACCGCAAAGCCTTAACTAATCTGTTTCCCATTCCCGAGGCATACAAACTAACCGCTGATGATTATCTATCATTTCAAGTGCCATTTTACGGTGAGGTGATGGCGATCGATCGTGCTTTAGGAGCTTATCGAGTTCACGATAGTAACCAGTGGGCATTAGCTACAGTGTCAGGCGATCGCTTTTTACGGTTTGTCCGTCACGATCTGCAAAATTTTGCTTTGCTAACCACCAAAGCTCAAGAAATAGGTTACCAGATACCTCCAGACCTAGAGCAGCGTTCGATTGGTCGGCTGTGGTCGAGAATTATTTCCTTAAGGCTCAATGCTCAGAACCATCCTGTAAAAAGCGATCGCTCGATTGAGCTAATTTATCAAGGGATTAGAAGTCTCTGGAAATATTCAAACTTTAATTTACCTAAGCGCATTTTTTACAGCCTGTGGTTTATCTGGGTAGGATTAATGCCTCTAACCCTAGCCAAGCCAGCTATTTCCTGGCTTTATGCTCCCCAACATCGTCCGAAATTAATTAGTTGGACGACTAGTAAACTTCGAGCTTTGATTAGTTAGAAATTATAGTTATATGCACCTGCATTACTTATGTTTAATAGTGCCGAACCAATTAGCAAAAAGTCGCAAGAAAATTTGACCTGGGCAAATAATACCAACTTCATCATTTTTGCTTTTTCCCTTGTTTTCTATGGACGGATTTTTATTACTTTAACTTCAGCTCCAGCAATTTTGATTCATGCTCATTTTGTCATTGTGCCTCTGGTTCTGATAATTGCTTTAGCCACAGCAACTACCAAAAATCCGCAGCAAGCTATGTTAATACGCTCTTTGCTTTGGGGCATGTTAATTTTTTTGAGCGCGATTTTAGCCAGTGCTATCTGGAATCGAGCTGGCTTCATCAACGCCGTTGTCAGCTTCATGATGCTGGGAGAGCCAATGATGTTTTTGGTTGCTATTACCTGTGTTCCTTTCTCCACAAAATCTCTGACGCGCCTTCAAAGCTGGTTTATGGCATCGGTAGCGATTAACTTTTTATTAGCTGCGGTGCAAAAACCGCTGATTGATGGAGGGAAAATTGATGGTCAAGGATTTGATGGTACCGATGGTTGTGGAGGAGTGTTTTTTGTCTCAGGAGCTGGTAATTATGTATCGGCATCGGTATCTATTGCCTTCGCTCTTTACTTTTTGGCAAACGGTAAAAACTTTCCTCTTTGGGTTAGAGTTACGGCGATTGTGGCAGCGTCTTGGCAGCTACTTTTTTCCGATTCCAAACAACTAGTCTTGGCTTATTCATTAGCCTGGATAATTTTGATTATTTTTAATTTTCAAGATGTCGGGAAAACCATCAAGCTACTGTTGGGCATTATGCTTACTGGTTTAATCTTCTTCTGGTGTGTTCAAAATCTAGAGGCATTTAGTGCTTTTACCGCTTGGGCGAGACCAGAGTTATATGGCAAAAATGGAGATGCTTGGTTTACCAAATTCTATTCGGTCAAAGCAATCCTAGCTGAGTTTAAATCTCCAGCAAACTGGCTATTTGGCTTGGGTCCTGGTCATACAGTGAGCCGTTTGGGAGCTTGGTTTATGCAGGACTATGGACCAATTCTCAAACCTTTAGGGGCAACTACTACTTCTATTGGTATACAGTCGCGTGAGTTTATTGATAGTTTTTGGTTAGCTACTGGTTCAAGTCTATTTAGTCCTGTTTTTAGCTGGGCAGGAATCTGGGGTGATATTGGACTGTTAGGTTTGGGAGGTTATATATATTTGGTTTCTATAATTTGGCAATATTTTGGCTTAGATAATTCCTTGAAAATTACCCTGTTAACGACTCTGATTTTAGGCTTTATTTTTACTCAGCTTGAAGAACCTGGCTATATGCTGTTTCTTTCTATGTTGCTGGGATTAGCTTGGCATGAAAGAAGGTTGAAATTTGAGCAGCAGGCACAACTTTAAATTTATTCATTATTAATCCGAATCCATCATATTTAATACTTTTATGTTTAATACTGTCAAATCTCCAAGCGCCACGAAGGTCTTTAAATCAGCTTCTGCACGGCAAAAACTCCGAGTTTTATTTATCAGCCATACTTATGTGGTGGGAGTAAATCAAGGTAAGCTTAAAGCGATCGCTGATACGGAAGAAGTAGAGGTTGCTTTGCTTGCTCCCAGTAACTGGCTGGCTCAGGAATGGAACCGCGTGATTAAGGTAGAAACGCCCTTTCCTGAAATCAAAATTTACTCTGCCCCAGTTTGGTTTTCTGGTAAAGGTGGCGCTCATATTTATAATCCCTGGAAAATTAAGCAGGTAATTAATGATTTCAAACCTGATGTGATTCAGGTGGAAGAAGAAATTTTTTCTCTCTGTGCCTTTGAGGTCGCATTGTGGGCAACATTATTCCGTAAGCCGATGGTAGTATTCGGCTGGGAAAATCAATTACGCTCTTTACCGTTCTTTCGTCGTTGGATCAGGAATTTTGTGATGGGGGCGACCAATCTTTATCTAGCTGGTAATCAAGATGGTGCCGAGGTAATGCGCAATTGGAACTTTCAAGGAGAAATTGACGTAATGCCTCAAATGGGAGTAGATACCGAGTTGTTTACTCCCTTAGTCAGAAAATCATCTCAAGATCATCAGATAAATATTGGTTTTCTAGGGCGACTAGTTCCCGAAAAAGG
>JBDKJC010000250.1:0-5798 GCA_039796815.1 Cyanobacteriota bacterium
GATGAACCACACTAGAATCGAGAAAACGGTGTGCTTCTTCAATCGTGATTACCAACTGGCGGGGTTTGTCGAGGGGGTTTTTGGTTTGCAAGAAGCGATCGGCTTTTTTGACATAGCTGGCATGAATCCGACGAGTAATCATATTTGTTGCCAGCATATAAGACAGCATGTTCGACTGTGAGCCAAATTCGATAATTACATTTTTTCCCGCTGCTAAATCTTGAATTAGCTGATCGATATAGTTGTGGGGACAGGCAGAACGAATGTATTTTAGGGTGTCAAAGCGCATGAGTTTACGCTGCAAAGAGGAAATTGAACCCTGGTGTCCCTGTTTTGCCTCGCAAAACATTTTGATATCTTCGTTGGTCATGTTAACTAGACGCATGATCCAAGACTTGCCATACTCATTGTAGAGAATGTTGGCGTTATCCATTGCCGCTTCAGATAAACCTAACTCGGAGGAAACGAGTTTCAAGTCTTCAATCTCAATTTGATCGTAGCTCAGATAAAGTTCCTGGGCATCCCTCACACCTCGACGTTTAGTAGATTCGGGATCGAGGGTGTACATCACTACTTTGCCTGGGAATAGCTGACGCAAGCCTTTAACGGTACTTACCTGCTTACCTTCTTTCATTGCTTCCCAACCATACTCGGAGTGCATATCAAACATTAGATTAACTGCTGCTTCCTTGCGAATTACTCCTGATAATAACAAGCGAGTCAGGAATGATTTACCTGTCCCAGATTTACCAAAGATGCCGTTGCTTCTTTCCACAAAGCGATCTAGGTCAATACAGACAGGCACTTCCATATCCAAAGGTTGACCAACGGAAAAGTTACGGCGAAAAGGATCGTCTTCCCAACCAAAGACACTGCGAAAATCATGTTCAGTCGCTTCATAAACTTGACTAAAGTGAGCTGGAATTGTTTTGACGGGCAATAATTCCAGGTCGGCACTGGTGTTCGCCTGCATTGAACCTAAATTAGTATTAATATCCAGATCGGGATCTATTGGTAAGTTAGGAAAATCACTATTAGTTGCGGTGGGGGTGAACATCAACATCGGAGAAAGGGCGACTGTACCATAAGTACCGCTGCCTGCCAAAACATCACGCAAAAAAGTATCGTCAATTGGTGGAGGATTAGCAATAATGCGATCGCTCGAACAACCAAGAGAAACATCAGTCAGTAAGCAGAAAAAACGCGATCTAGTTCCTTGCACCACTAAAAATTTACCGACACGCATATCTTCCACAGAGACATCTGGGTGTAATCTTACTTCTAAACCTTTGGTCAAAGAACCTTGAATGACTGAACCTAAAGGGAGTTGGGAATTCATATTTTGTTAGTTATCAGATATTAGGGAAGATGCCAAGGCGAATATATTTTTGCTAATATGCAGGATTTTTCTGCTAACTTACGCTTATTCCGCTAATTCTAGCCGATTAAGTTTTTAATATCCTATCAAATTAAATTAAAAAGTTATGATGTCAAGTACAAAAGGACTAATCTTGCCTCAAATGGGTTGCGGGACATGGGCGTGGGGAAATCGTTTGCTGTGGGGTTATGACCAGAGTATGGATTCTCAATTACAACAAGTATTTGATCTGTGCGTTGCTCATGGCGTTACCCTATTTGATACTGGTGATTCTTATGGTACGGGTAAACTCAATGGTCAAAGTGAAAAGCTACTGGGAAAATTTGCCCAAGAATATCAGGGGGTAAATAAAGAGCGGATCTGTTTGGCGACTAAGTTGGCAGCCTATCCTTGGCGATTAACTCCAAAATCAATGGTTAAGGCGGGACTAGCTTCAATAGAACGTATGGGAAGGGTAGATTTGGCACAGATGCACTGGTCAACTGCTAATTACTTTCCCTGGCAAGAATGGCAGCTTCTAGATGGATTAGGGGATTTATATGAGCAGGGATTAATCAAGGGTGTGGGACTATCCAACTATGGGACAAAAAGATTAAGGCAAGTGCATCAAAAATTTAGCGATCGCCATATCCCCATTGCAACTCTACAGGTGCAGTATTCTTTACTTTCCACCTATCCCGTAACTGAATTAGGTCTTAAGGAAACCTGTGATGAATTGGGAATTAAATTAATTGCCTATAGTCCTTTGTGTTTAGGTATCTTAACAGGTAAATATAATGAACCAAGTAACTATCCTCAAGGCATACGGGGCTTGCTATTTAAAAGATTAGTCCCCGCAGCTAAACCGCTCTTAGATTGTGTAAAGGCGATCGCGCAATCCCGCAATAAAACAATGGCGCAAGTGTCAATTAACTGGTGTATTGCTAAAGGTGCAATGCCGATTCCTGGAGCAAAAAATATTCAACAGGCACAAGACAATCTTGCAGCCCAAGACTGGTTATTAGACGAGGGAGAAATCGCCGAATTGGATTGCGCAGCAGCAGGGATCGATCGATCGATGGTTCAAAATATATTTCAAAGCCAATAAAAGAAAATTATTGTAAATGATTGTGGTGGATTGATTACGCCGTTTTTACAGTATTTATGTTCTATTTTGAGAATCCAACTCCTTTCTGGTATTTTGAAAACAATGTCTTTGAAAACCTAATAATTGATATCGATCGAGTATGACTATTAATGATGTGGTGGAAAGTAGACAACCAGTTGTCGCCGAGCCATCTTCAAAAGATTCTTCTCTTCTTAATACTACACAGGATGTTAGCCAGGATTTTTCTGAGCAAAAAATTCGAGTATTAATTGTTGACGATCTTAGACTTGTCTGTGAGGGATTACAAGCGATCTTTGATGAAGTTCAAGATATAGATATAGTTGGATTTGCACTTAACGGGAAAGATGCAATTAAACAGGTAAGCAAAATTAAGCCCGATGTAGTAATTTTAGATTTATTGATGCCTGGGATGGGTGGTTTAGAAACTACCAAAAAAATTAGCCAACAATACCCCGATGTCAAAATTCTGATTTTGAGTTCATTTGATGACGATTCAATCGTCTCAGAGATCATCGCCGCTGGAGGCAATGGCTACGTGTTTAAAAACATGGTTATTAGCGAATTAGCTATAGCGATTCGCTCTGTTCATAATGGTTCATACCATTTTGCAGCAGGATTGCTCGATACCCTAGTAAAAACTACGGATCAACCTTCTATCTCCAATGCTCTCAATTTAACTTCTGATACAGTGAGTGCGATAGACTCTCCAGTAGTTACAGCCCAACCCCAAGCCATCCAAGCCATCCAATTCACCCAAGTCACTCAAGTCACTCAAGCAAGTTCAGCAACTTCAGCAACTCAAGTCAACCAACCAAAACAACCAAAGCTAGAAAGACCCTTATTGCCCTACGGAGATTGGGCGCTGGCAGTAGCGGCAGTTATTGTCTTTTCCCAGATCAATGTTGTTGGTAATCATCTAGGGCATGTAGGATTGTTTTTACTGATGCTGGCCTTAATCGCCCGTCCGCTTAAAGGTTGGTGGGATGCTCCTTGGAAATATCGTCGAGGCATTGATGTTATTGCTTTTGCAGCTGTACTTGCTCATGTAATTTATGTTACGAGAGATTCTTTAGAAGGAAATTTAGCCACAATTGGACTGATGTCTACCCAACACAAGTGGGGGATGTGGATAGGTGTAATTTCTTTATCTATCATGACTCTGGTGGCAATGACTAGCTTTCGGTTTTTGCAGCGTAAATTAGGCAATGCTGGCCGTCACATTCACTTATTAAGTGTCCCTGTCATGGCTTTAGCAGTATTACACACTATCTTAGTTGGGTCTCATTATTTAATGGCAGATGCTCAGGTTGAAGCAATTGACTATTTCCGAAGCTTCAGTATTATTGCCATAGGTCTATCGATCTGGTTACTAAGACAACGTATTCTTTGGTCTAAACTAAAATTAAATAACTTAGACAACACAGTTAAAAAACCAATTAAGCTGACACGCATTTAAATTAAAAGTTTAAATTAGAAGCGGTATTAGTTACTATCAGTCAAGGCTAGTTGATAGATCTCAGAGTACTGTTGAATAATTTTTTTTAGATCGTAGCTGGCGATTTTTAGCTGAGCTTTTACCGCCATTACTGCCAAGCTGTCGGGATCTTCAACTATTTGGGACATTGCTTGTGCTAGGGCGTTAGAATCGCCAAGAGGGACTAACAAACCACAGCCGTTTGACAACAGATCTTGGGTACCGCGAATATTTGAGCCAATCACAGGGGTGTTTAAACACATTGCTTCCATAATGCTGCGAGGTAAGCCTTCCTGTTGAGAAACTAGTAATACAGCATTGGCTGCTTGAATTAAGGTGGGGATATCTTGACGATAACCTAAAAAATGCACTTGTTTTGCTATACCTAGCTGCTGGGCTAATTCTACCATTTTTGGCTTAATCGGACCTTCCCCTGCTAACGCTAAATGAACTTGGGGATTAGCTACTTTGGCTAAAGCATTCAGTAAGTCTTGATGTCTTTTACGAGGAGTAAATTCAGCAATCGAAAGCAACAGAGTATCTGAGTCGGCTAAATTTAACTGCTGACGCACTTCTAGTAAATTTGCCGAATCTACCCTACCAGAAGCATAATAATCAGTATCCACGCCGATGCCACGAGTATAATAAATCCTGTCAGTAGTCAGAAAATTATACTTTTTAGCAGCGGTTTCGTCTTCTCGGTTAATTGTAATTAAATAATCAGTCCATGCACCAGCTAGCTTCTCTAAACTTAGAAAAATAAAGTTTTTGAGTGCATTCCCACCACGATAAAAGTGAAAACCATGTGCTGTATAGATGACCTTGGGTTTTTGGTTATTTCTGAGAGCATAACGTGTAACAAAGGCAGCAATAGGGGTATGAACATGAACTAGATCGTAATCTTCTTGTGCCACTACTTGCTTCACTCGCGAGACTCCAGCCCATAAATTTCTCGGATCGAGGACATTACGCGACCATTGAATATCATAAATGCGATCGCATGTCTTTACGCAATCTCGATCCTCGGTAATTCCCTGTGCCATACTGTCTACCTGCCAACCTAAGCTCCGAAAATGTTGGATGAAGGGAAGCAAGAAGCTGCGAATTGTAATCGGGACTGTGGTAACAACCAATAGTTTGGGCATAGGGAAAGGGAAAAGGGAAAAGTGCAATTAAGTAATTTTATTTTTCTTTAGGTACTTAAATTCAGTCTTTAAACAGATGAAACATTGATATTCGCAGCAAGTATACTATAACTCTTGGGGTTTTGCCGACAATTATAGTAGTCGTTTTTAAGTCATGGTAGATAGTCATTCAGCAGCAACCGAGCGTTTCCGACAGCTACAAAATCAGCTAAGAGACTGGACAAGATCGCCTGAAGAAGGTCAACTTTGGCAGAGTATCGATATCTTCGATCAGGATGACTATGATATTTTGGTAATTCCTTCCTTTAGCGTCGATCAGCAGGTAGGTGATAAAGTTGCGGGGTTCTTGCATTACGAAGAAAGACTATTATTTTCTTTGATTCGTCTACGTAATCCCCTGACTAGGGTAATTTATCTTACCGCTTTGCCTCTGTGTCCCATTGTCATTGATTATTATCTGCAACTTTTACCAGGAATTCCTTTTTCCCATGCACGCGATCGCTTACTCTTGATTAGTACCTATGATGGCTCCCTTAAACCCTTAACCCAAAAGATTTTAGACCGTCCCCGACTGGTGGCAAAAATTCGTCGGGCGCTACGTCCTAACAAGTCTTATATGGTCTGTTATAACTCTACTGAGCTTGAGCAGCAGCTATCTTTAAAGCTGGGTATTCCCCTATTGGCAGCATCTCC
>JBDKJC010000251.1:0-5752 GCA_039796815.1 Cyanobacteriota bacterium
CACGGGAGGCAATTTAGAGATAAACGCCGAAGGCTTATTTTTATTTGACTCCCGCCAAAACATTTTTTCTGCCTCCTCTGAACTAGGAATCGATGGCCAGGTTCAAATCAACACACCAGACTTAGATTTACAAAAAGAATTAGAACAGTCAGAACTAGAAATACTGACTACAGAAGAAGCGATCGCCAATAGTTGCTTAGCTCGTAGTAACCAACAAGGAAGTTTTACCGTCAATAACAGTCCAGGAGCGCCAAAAAGCCCCGACTCAAACTATAGCGATACCGATTTTACCCTAACAGGGATAAGTTCCTTGCCCACAACAGCTAAACAACCAGAAGCCATCGAGTCAAATTATCAACCGTCAAATACCTCGATGCTTCCTGCGGAGAAAATGGTGGAAACAGCTGATGGTCGAATTTTTCTAGTAGCTGCGCCTCGAAAGCCAGAATCTCTCTTTTGCCCGCAAAATTAACCGACCAAGACTTAAAAATTGCTGAAATTTCGCTTCATTTGGTTGAGCAAGTTTAGGATTTTTCAAAGTTAATTTATTCTCTTCAAGATAGCTTGACTGAGGTTGGGGCAAAAAGCTTAAGATAAGCCTAGTTGAATTAGTAGATAGCGACTCATGAAATTGAAACCAACCAGACTTTTTGGTACAAAGCAATTATTAAATGTAGTTGTGAGTGAATCTAGTAACACAAAGCGAGCGAGAATTCTGCCTTTGATGCTCAAGAAATTAGGGTTATCAGTAATCTTGTTGTTAACTATACCTACAGCAATAGTAAATGCACAAGTTACTCCAGATGAGTCGCTGTCTACCAACGTCGAACAACAAGGAGAGAATGAATTGAATATTAACGGTGGAGAAAGAGAGGGAAATAATCTTTTCCATAGCTTTGAAGAGTTTTCGATTCCTGAAGGATTAGAAGCAGTATTTGAAAATGCCACAGATATTGAGAATATATTTACTCGGATAACAGGTGAGTCGGCTTCGGCTATCAACGGTATCCTCAGAAGCCAAGGGGGAGCAAATTTCTTTTTAGTTAATCCTAACGGGATTGTCTTTGGCGAGAATGCGAGCTTAGATGTAGGTGGTTCGTTTATTGCTACAACTGCTAATTCGGTGCAGTTTGAAGATGGTGCTGAATTTATTGCTGATGATGCTCAAGAAGAGTCTATTCTGACAGTTAGTGTTCCCATTGGATTGCAGTTTGAGGGGAATAATGGTGCGATCGCCGTTAATGGTGATGGACAGGGTATAAGCGATACTCCAGAAGAAACAACTTCAGGTTTAAGTGTTCAATCAGATCAAACCCTTGCTCTAGTGGGAAGTAGAGTGCAATTTGATGGTGGAACAGTAAAGACAGCAGGTGGAAGAATTGAACTAGGTAGTGTTGGTTCTGGTTCAGTCACACTAGAAGCTATAGATAAAGGGGTGGCTTTGAACTATGAAAACAATCCTTCCTTGGAAAATATTCAGTTTTCTAACTCGGCAGCAGTAGATGCCAGTGGAGAGGGTGGTGGAGATATTCAAGTTACAGGTAGACAAATTAAATTAGCAGGGGCATCTCAAATTAATGCAAGAACTCTTGGAGCAGCAGGAGGAGGGAGTTTAAATATTAATGCTTCTGAAGGATTAGAACTATTAGGAATATCGGGAGTTAGAGCTACCCAGAATACATCTTTAAGAACCAATGCCGAACCTGGTGCTACCAGCGAGGGCGGAAATATAAAAATTGAAACTGGACAATTAAGCGTCCGAGACGATGCACAGATAGCTGCTGCCACAGATAGTGCAGGTAATGCTGGCTCTATAGAAATTGTAGCCCACGATTTTGTAGAATTAGCAAGAAAGTCAACATCTAGACCAGGTAGTGGAATTTCTGCTATAGCTAGTAGTGACTCTACAGGAAATGGTGGCAGTATCAATGTTGAAACTCGAAAATTAATTCTTCGAGAAGGAGGAATTATATCGGCTGGTGCATTTGGGGAAGGAGAAGGAGGTAATTTATCTATTAAAGCGACAGATTCAATAGATCTAATTGGTAAATCATTGAATGGTGAATCTTCAAGTAGAATCTCTGCTCGAACTGAAGGAACTAGAAAGGGCGGTGACGTGTCTATTGAAACGGGAGAGTTATCTGTTCGAGACGGAGCAGAGATAACTGTAAGTAGCGAAGAAACTGAAACTGGAGTAGCTGGAACAATATATATTAGTGCTGAAAAGATTAACTTAGACAACACTGGAAGTATCACCGCTGCTTCAGCTAGTGGTAATGGAGGTAACATCAACTTAGATACTAATAACCTACAAATCGATGAAGGTAGTCAGATTACTGCTGAGGCTGGCAACAATGGCGATGGTGGCAATATAAATATCAATACAAATACCTTAATCGCAAAAAAAAACAGCCAAGTAACAGCTAACGCTTTTAACGGCACGGGAGGCAATTTAGAGATAAACGCCGAAGGCTTATTTTTATTTGACTCCCGCCAAAACATCTTTTCCGCCTCCTCTGAACTAGGAATAGACGGCACAATTAAAATCAACACACCAGACTTAGATTTACAAAAAGAATTAGAACAGTCAAAACTAGAAATCTTAACAACAGAAGAAGCGATCGCCAGTAGTTGTTTAGCCCGCAGTAACCAACAAGGAAGTTTTACGGTCAATAACAGTCCAGGACTACCCAAAAGCCCCGACTCTAACTACAGCGATACTGATTTTACCCTCACAGGAATGAGTTCCTTGCCCACAACCGCCAAACAACCAGAAACCATTGAACCAAATAATCAGCCGTCAAATACCTCGATCCTGCCAGCGGAGAAAATGGTAGAAACTAAAAACGGCAGAATTTTTCTAGTCGCTGCGCCATATCGTCCTTTAGGACAAGATCCTGAATCTCTATTTTGCCCAAAAAATTAATAGATCAAGAGAGATAAAAATGCTGATCCCAAAACCCTGCTATCAAAGATTACGGACTTGGGGCTTCTCGCCGATGAGCTAACTTTAGTGGCAAAGTTGTAAACTGCTTATCAACAGCCTTGCAGAATCGCTCCATTTGTTCTCTAGTCATAGTCGGTTCGGTTTGTCCCTGTTCCCAGCGTCGTATCGTCGATACCGCTACGCCGATTTTATAGGCTAGTTGCTCCTGAGAGAGACGAACACTTTTCCGCAACTTTTTGAATTCGTTGTCTTTTCGATTAGTTCGCTTGTAAGATTTTTTCATAGTAAATTCCATACACCATGAGTATTGATGCCAGGGGAAGAAAAATGTCAAATAAATAGAGCTTGGCAATTTAACTACCTATGCACAAACAGGACATGTCTTCCAATTGCGATGAGTTAAAAACTTAATGTCTTTTAAGTCGGCAGATTTTTTTACTCTTACCTGTTTCTCAAGACACATAAACCAAGTATTTATACGATGAGTACTGGGATTATATGAATCCAGTAATATGAGGTTTATTCAGATTGCCCAAGTAAATTATAACTTTGACTATTATTATAACCTATATTATCTATTCAAATAAACAGAAAAAGTGGATATTGACATTTTTTAGTCCAAAATCATCAAAAAGGTTCAATTTGAAGGGAGAAAGAAAAACCATTATCCTGTATTGAATCACCGCGATCGCTAGTATTAATCAAGGGAACACCCCAATCTACCCTCAAAGACAAAAACTTTTTAAATTGCCAATCTAATCCTAAACCTAAACTGGCTAACGCTTCAGCCTCATCACTGTTGTTATCCCAGACTGTACCCCCATCAAAGAAAGGGACTATATTTAATTTATGGGAACTAAGGCGATCGCCAATTAGAGGAACATCAATTTCGATTGTTCCCACAACAGCATTATCTCCCACCTGCCGATTCTGACGATAGCCACGCACTGTACCTACTCCTCCTAACGTAAATTGTTCTAACGGTAATAAAGAATCTGGAGAAAGTTGTGTAACCAGTCGGGTGACTAAGAGTAAGTCTTTGTCTTGGTTTAGCGCTTGTGTCCACTGCGCTTGATTTAACCAACTAAAAAATAATCCGTCAGGGGTATTCTCATTGACGGTGGCATCAAAGGCATCCAAGCCAAAATTTAATTCCGAACTAACTCCCCATACCGAACTCGAAGATCTCTCCACCCAATCTCCCGTAAGCTTGAGAACCGATACTACCGAGTCAGTTTGTTGCGGATCCTCAGTAAAGGAATAGGGTTGGTTGTCTAAAATAAAAGTCTCGCTATTTTGCCGTTCAAAAGCGATTCCTAAAGCAATTTCTCTGGCTGATTGATAGATAATCGGTTGACGGTACTGTAGGGAAATCGTATCAGCTTTAGCACGAATATTTGCCTCTTCAAAATCTTCGATGATTTTGCTATCTCCATTACGATACTCAATGCTCACTGTACCATTTTTAGCATTGAGTGGAATTTTGTAGCCTAGGGAATAAGCATTAAATCCTTCCGTTAAATTATATTGAGCAAAAGCGCGATCGCTAACGCCGATTAGGTTCTTGTAACCAGTCTCTAATGTTCCCTGAAATTCTCCTATACTAGGCGATCGATAGTTATCAAAACTAAATTTGGCATCAAAGGGTGATGTCTCTTCGATCTCGATCAGCAACACACTAAGATTGGGTTGAGTTCCTTTAACTAATTCAGCGTCTATTTTTTCAATTGAGGGATCGCGTTTGAGTAAATCTAATTCCTCTTCTATCTTCTTGATGTTTAGGGGAGGTGAGTGAGCTGAATCTGAAGAGGATACATTTTCTGAGTCAGTGTCAGACACTGATGAATTTTGTGCTGAACTGATAAAAGAACGTACATAGTTTTCTTTGAGATGTTTAAGTCCTTTAATGTCCAGCTTTTCAAGTTTTCCCTCAACAACTCGTACATTAATAATGCCGTTAACAATTTCTTGCTCTGGTAAAAATGCTCCTGAAGTTATGTAACCATTGGAGACATAGAGATTGGTTATGGCTTTAGTCAGATTTCTTAATTGGCGAAAGTCGAATTTTTTTCCTCGAAAGGGCTTAATTATTTTTTCTATTTCCTGATCGTTAAAAATAGTGTACCCTTTTACTCTAATTTCCTTGACTGTAGTTGATGTGCCGATCTCTTCTACATCAATAGCTGGTTGAGCGAAGACTAAGCTCTGTGGCTGTAGGGAAAAAGCGATAATCACCATTAATATTTTGACTAGATCTTGTATAGAGATCGCAATCTTGACTATCATATAATTATGTAACCTTAAGTGTATTTGTGTAATCTTAAGTACAATTGGGCATCTAATTTATTTTTAAGTAGCATACTCGATCTTTGATAATTTTTATGAAAAATCTTCCTTGTGTACTCTTGATTGATGATGAAACTGAGTTTCAAGTAGCATTTGCTGAATCTCTCAAAGCCGAAACCAGAAAAAAGCTATTTCGACTGGAGTTAGCTAGTTCAGGAAGACAAGGATTAAAAATTATTACGGATAATAATAAACAGGGACGAAAAACTTTTGCCTTTATCGATATAATTCTTCCCGATCTTCAAGGCGATAAATTAGTTGCAGAAATTGGCAAAAATAATAATGATACAAAAGGTATTTTAATTTCGGCACATAAAAGCAATTCTGAATTAGAAAAGATTAGAAATAAATATGACTGGCTTATAGATTCTATACCGAAACCTCTTGATAAAGATAAGCTAAAAAATGCTGTTAACTCATTTATCGGCAATCCCAATCTTTCGGTATTTAATTATGCCT
>JBDKJC010000252.1:0-5750 GCA_039796815.1 Cyanobacteriota bacterium
TTCATCGCTAATATGATAAATACCCCGCTGGCGACACAAATCGTTAACTGCTTGTAAGCTGGCGGTAGAATAAACTGCCCCTGTCGGATTGTTAGGCGAAATAGTCACAATTGCTTTAGTTTTAGCGGTAATCCCTTGGGCGATCGCCTCAAGATCTAACTGGTAATTGCGATCGGTATTAACCAATACGGGATGACAGTTAGCCAGGGTAATTGCCATTTCATGATTGAAGTAATAGGGAGTATTGAGAATAATCTCGTCTCCTGCCTGAGTAATCGCGAGAATGGCGTTGAGAAACCCCATATTACTACCCGCAGTAACCACAATCTTATTTTTGTTTTGTGGGCTAATTTTAATTTGATTGTCTGTGGCGAGTTTTTTGGCGATCGCTTCAACTAAAGGTTCTATCCCTGTGACAGCTTGATAGAGATGATTACTGGGTTGAGAGAGAAAATTTTGCAGCTCAGCGATCGCTTCAGGTGGTGGCGGATAGTTGACTACCCCCTGTCCCAAAGAAATAGTCCCTGGATGATCGCGAATTAACTCCCCGACTACAGGAATGAGTGGTAACTGTACCCGCTCCATGCGCGAGTTAAAATTATTGGTAATTGCTGTCATTGAGCTTGCCTGTATTTTTAGCTTATTAGAGTGAAAAAGAACTACCATGCTAATAGTCCTTGAACTATTAAGCCAGTACTTTTATACTAAATAATTCACCTAATACAAATTTTATTAGGCTTTGTGGCGATCGCGATAGTGCTTTTGCACTTATGTTTTTTACTGTTAATATCGGTAACAATTAACCAAGTGGAGGAATTTACCTCGGTTTTTTGGTCGATAAGTCGCTACTATTTAAGTTAGTTAATCATAGTTAACCAAATAACATCATAATTAATTTTTTGTCATAAACTCTGTGTCTCCTGCTTTTCCCAATCAAAATTCAACAGATTACGGTTCAAGTAAGTTAGATCGACCCTTACCGATAGCGGTTATAACGTCCCAGTCTGACGAGCAAAAAGCGATCGCGCCAATTTCTGGGAAGTCCTATCGCTGGAATCGCCCCAAGTACTCGCGAAATCGCCGTCGTTTTGATATTTGGGTGTTTGCCTTTGCGTTTTTGTTTAGCAATTGGCGCAATGGTCGCAAATGGACTTATGCTGGAGGATTTACCCCAGAAAAACAGGCAATAAGGCGGAGATCTCAAGCGATTTGGATTCGTGAGACTTTCCTCGATCTAGGCCCGACTTTTATTAAGCTAGGTCAGTTATTTTCCACGCGCGCCGATCTTTTTCCTCTGGAATATGTAGAAGAATTATCCAAACTCCAGGATCGAGTTCCTGCCTTTTCTTATGAACAGGTTAAAGAAACTATTGAATCAGACTTTGCCAAACCAATTGATAAACTGTTTTCTAGCTTCGATCCAATTCCTTTGGCAGCAGCTAGTTTGGGACAGGTACATCGAGCCAAGCTTTTCAATGGTGAAGACATAGTTGTTAAAGTCCAAAGGCCTGGATTAAAACAGCTATTTACCATCGATCTAGCTATACTACGCCAGATTGCTCGTTATTTTCAAAATCATCCTAAATGGGGTGAGAACCGTGACTGGATAGGTATCTACGACGAGTGCTGTCGTATTTTGTGGGAAGAAACCGACTATCTTCTAGAAGGTCGTAATGCTGACACCTTTCGGCGCAATTTTCGGGGGGAAGATTGGGTTTGTGTACCCAGAGTCTACTGGAAATATGCCTCTCCTAGAGTGTTAGCTTTAGAGTATCTGCCAGGTATCAAAATCAGCCACTATGAAGCAATTGAGGCTGCTGGACTAGATCGCAAACTTTTGGCACAGTTAGGGGCAAGAGCTTATTTGCAGCAAATCCTTGGAGGAGGATTTTTTCATGCCGATCCTCATCCTGGAAATATTGCCGTCAATGCCGATGGCGCGCTGATTTTCTACGACTTCGGCATGATGGGTAAAATTGAAAGCAATATTCGAGAAGGTTTAATGGATACCCTAGTAGGGGTAGCACAGAAAAATTCTGATAAAGTAGTCAACTCTCTAATTAATTTAGGGGCATTAGTGCCGACAGGGGATATGAGTTCGGTACGGCGTTCAATCCAGTTTATGCTGGATAACTTTATGGACAAGCCATTTGAAGAACAGTCGGTGGATGCCATCAGTGAAGATCTCTATGAGATTGCTTACGGACAACCATTTCGTTTTCCTGCCACCTTTACTTTTGTAATGCGAGCCTTTTCCACCTTAGAAGGTGTTGGCAAAGGTTTAGATCCCGAATTTAACTTTATGGAAGTAGCTCAACCTTATGCAATGAAGCTTATGACTAATAGTAATGGCTCGAATAGCGGTACGATCTTTGATGAATTAGGTAGACAGGCAGCTCAGGTAGGGACAGCTGCCCTGGGGTTACCTGGACGAATCGAGGATACAATAGATAAGTTAGAAAGAGGCGATTTGCGGGTTCGGGTTCGTTCCCTAGAATCAGAGCGAGTAATGCGTCGCTTAAGTGCGGTTCAGTTGGGAACTAACTATACTGTTTTGTTAAGTGCATTACTAATTTGTGCGACTCTCCTTTTGGTTAGTGAATTCGAGATCTTGGCAGCGATCGCTGCTATGATTGCTTTAGTGCCAGGATGGGCATTATTGAGAATACTCAGGCGTCTCGATCGTATTGACCGTATGTTTTAACCAGATCGGTTTGTCCACTTTGGACGAATGCAATCTCATACTTTATCTTTGATTTTTATCATCCTGACTAGTAGTTTATAGTTTATGAAGCGTCAATTTATAGGTCTTACAGACACAGGTGTTGTAAGAACAGCCAACCAAGATAATTATTTTGTTGATGATGAGCTGGGGCGTTTTTTTATTGTCGCTGACGGTATGGGTGGTCATGCTGGAGGAGAACAAGCCAGCAGAATTGCCACAGAAATAATTTATGCCTACCTACAAGAGAATTGGGATTCACCTGTTGAATCAGAGGTACTGTTAAAAGAAGCGGTGAGTAAAGCCAATCAGGGCATTGTTGATGACCAGCAGATTCATCCCGAACGGGGAGACATGGGTACTACGGTAGTAGTGCTGATTTTCCGCGACGACCAACCACTATGCGCTCATGTAGGAGATTCTCGTCTATACCGTCTGCGAGGCTCACAGCTAGAGCAAATTACCGACGATCACACTTGGGTTGGTATGGCACTCAAGAAGGGAGAGATTGACGCAGAACAAGCGAAGTTTCATCCCTGGAGACACGTTTTATCTCAATGTTTGGGACGGGAAGATTTACAGCACATTGAGATTCAAGAATTTGAAGTTAGATCGGGCGATCGCCTGTTAATTTGTAGTGATGGTCTAACAGAAGAAGTAACCGATCGACAAATTGAAACTGCTTTAACCAATCTACAATCTTGCCAAGCAACTGCTCAAGAGCTAATTGATGCAGCCAAGGCAGCAGGAGGCTCGGACAATATCACCATCGTCATAGTCAAACAAGAATAATCTAGATTGTCGTCCCAGCCAAAGTAGGGCGATCGCTATTAAAATTAAATGCTTGCTGAAATAAAAGATCTTGCGCAAAAATTTACTCCCAGATTAATTGAAATTCGTCGTCATCTTCATGCTCATCCCGAGCTAAGTGGCAAAGAACATCAAACTTCGGCTTATATTGCCGGGGTATTATCCTCCTGTGGCTTAAATGTCAAAGAAGCTGTTGGTAAGACAGGAGTGGTAGGGGAGCTAGTGGGCAAGGGGAGCGATCGCCGAACCTTAGCAATTCGTACCGATATGGATGCCTTACCCATTCAAGAACATCTTGGGCTAGATTTTGCCTCGGCAAATCCAGGGATTATGCACGCCTGTGGTCATGACGTTCATGCCACTTTAGGTATGGGAACAGCAATGGTGCTATCTCAGCTCTCAGATAACTTACCAGGTAATGTGCGCTTTTTGTTTCAGCCAGCGGAAGAAATCGCTTTAGGGGCAAAATGGATGGTGCAGGATGGCGCGATGCAGGATGTTGATGCTATTTATGGGGTACATGTCTTCCCTTCAATTCCAGCTCGTCGCGTGGGGATTCGCTATGGTGCTTTAACCTCCGCAGCAGATGAACTGGAGATTGTCATTCAAGGAGAGTCAGGACACGGTGCGCGACCTCATCAGGCGATCGATGCTATCTGGATCGCTGCTCAGGTAATCACGAACTTACAGCAGGCAATTAGCCGTACTCAAAACCCCTTACATCCGATTGTCCTGTCAGT
Organism: Cyanobacteriota bacterium; assembly: GCA_039796815.1. Lineage (GTDB taxonomy): Bacteria > Cyanobacteriota > Cyanobacteriia > Cyanobacteriales > Xenococcaceae > Waterburya. The sequence goes on from JBDKJC010000252.1 coordinate 4,273, forward strand.
GGGACAGATACAAGGAGGGAGAGCGCCTAATATCATTGCCGATCGCGTGACGATGACGGGAACAGTGCGATCGCTTCATCCTGAAAGCCATGCTAATCTACCTCAATGGATTGAAAATATAGTTCAAGGAATATGTCAAACCTACGGCGCTAAGTGTCAGGTTGATTATCGTCGAGGAGTACCTTCCGTACTCAATGATGAGACTCTAACCCAAATTATTGAATTAGCAACTCGCGAAGCTTGGGGAGATGATAGCGTCCAAATTCTTCCCGAACCTTCTTTAGGTGCGGAAGATTTCTCAGTTTATCTCGATAAAGTCCCTGGCTGTATGTTTCGTCTGGGGGTAGGACATGACAATCAGACCAATTATCCTCTCCATCATCCCAAATTTGAAGTAGATGAAGATGCAATTCTCACGGGAGTAGTAACGATGGCTTATACCGCTTATAAATATTGGCAGGTGACATAAAAGATATATAGCCTTCTTTATGTCTTAAAAGCTAAGAGCTGATAGCTGATAGCTGTCCTAAAGGATTCCCTAAAGGGTATATCCACAGGTGTATCCTTTAGGACACCTTCGGATAAGCTTCGCGTCATAGCTGATAGCTTAAAACCGATTGACAAACAACACACAGCCTTAACTTGTCACGAATGGTCCGCAGCCGAAAATTGACTCATTGATTGAATTAAGCGATCAAAATAAGGTTCTAACTCATCTTGCGCTGCTGATTCAAAATACTTAAGACTAAAAACTTTTAACTGTTCCAAGCCTAAAATCATCGCATCTAAAGGAACTTCTAGCTCTTGATAAAGCTGTTCCATATAGTTCAAACCGCGATCGCTCGTATAATCGATTCGTTGACCGCTGACTCCGTAGCTAATACAGCGCAGAAAGTGCCAAAAGTCACGCCAGCAGGCTTCTGCCCGCATGGGTGGATATAGACCACCCCCAGGTTCGGTAATGCCTGGATTAGCATCTAACACTACTGCTCTAGCATCAGAAACTATCTCGACAACGCGATCGCGCAATACTTTTCCCTGAGCTAAATTAGGGGCTAAATGAGGAGCGATCGCCTGGATCTGAGCCAGATCCTTATCAGTTAGATACCTACTCTCATCATCTGCCTGTTGGAAAATATTTACTATCGACTCGGGATAATCCTGCCAGTCGAAACTTACAATACGCGACTTGGCGATTAATTCTTTTACTTTGTCACTTAGCATTGATTAAATCATTCAGGTTCGGACTTATCTACTATATATCTTCCTCAAGACAGCTATCACTCGGCAACATTAATTCAGCTGAACTCAATAAAATAGCTTTTGGTGTGTTATTGAAAATTGGCACACCTTTGTTCTTTTTGACATCCTCTCCGTCCTCCGCTTCGCTAAAGGACGGAGATTCCCTAGAACAACGTTAGTTGTTTAGGGGTGGTTGACGCTTCACAGCAAACTGCAAGCTTCGCTTGACTGACACT
>JBDKJC010000253.1:0-5726 GCA_039796815.1 Cyanobacteriota bacterium
ACAGGTAATCACTTGCTTTAAGATATTTTTGGAAATGAGTTTGGTATAATTCAGGTAACATTATATAACTATAGGTTTGATGATCTCGATCTTCAGCCTATCTTTTTTTGCTACTTGTCTCAAACTCTCTCCTCCTCTAGTTTGTAGTCTAGATTGTCGCCCCGCTAGAAGTAGGACATGACTCAAAATGAGTTTGCCTAATTTTGTACAAAGCAGAGTTGTAGAGATTATTTGACTGATGGCACAACCAAATAAAATAATCTTTTAATTCATCACTTATTTTTCCTGTGAGCAGGATTTTTTGTGTTTTATAGTCCATGTTAAAATTTTATCACGCAAATACAATGCAGTGGCATGAACAAAGAAAACTTCACAATAAGATTAAGCTTGAAACGCAAGAACAAGTTAAAGCTTTACGCTCAACAAAAAGATAAAACAATGACTCAAATTATTGAAGGAATGATTGATAAATTAAGATTAGAAAAACATACGCGGGAATAAATTCCCCGTGTCGTTTTTCCACCCTCGTCTAAAGACAGAGGGCTATCAAACTCCCATATGTTTCAGGTATGAAAATGCCGAAACAGCACAAGCTCTAGAAAATGTCGTTACTTGGGCATTGGAAAATGGCGATCGCTATGCTCAAGAGCTAGGCTATATTCCGTTGCCAGAAGATGTCGAGCAACGAGTTCAGCAGACTGTCGAGCAAGAACTAAACGACACATCCGCTAATATCGGTGCTTAAGTCGTTCTTCAAAAACAATTATTTATGATTGAGGCGATTTATATCGACATAGCTTCTGCATAATGTAATTGAGTTGGGGCGTTCTCAATTTGACGATGTATTTCTTTGATTAGTTTAGCTAGTCGTCGAGCCTGGTTTCGGGCGCAGTAATTTTCTTCTCTAAGTAACGCCTCTATTTCTTGCGCTAGTTGCGAAGCTTCAGTAAAACCAAAACTCCCTAGAGTTCCTGTCAGCTTATGCGCTTCATGCTCTGCTTTTTGTTGGAGTTGAGGAGAGAGTGTATTATTATGTAAAGCCTTAATCGTCTCTTCTAAAACTTTCAAGCGATCGCTAATTCCCGCTTTAATAGCGTCCCGAAATTCAGCTACTGCTGATAAAATCTGTTGTTTCATCTCGTTAAGATCTGGCTCGGCTGGCTCTTGTTCTAGCAGTTTTAAACGATAACCCAAACCATAGACCGTTTCAATTAAATCGCTTGGCGCACCTGCTGCTTTAAGTTTCTGCCTTAAGCTTTTAATATAAGACTTAATCGTATCCTCTTGAGGAGGCTCTTCTAAATTCCATAAAAGATCGACGATCGCACTACGACTAAAAACGCGCTGACCGTTTCTCAGAAAAAGCTCCAATAAGGCATATTCTTTGGCTGTAAAGTGCAAAACTCGATCGTCATAAGTAACTTGACAGCTACTAGGATCGAGCCGTAAAAGACCCCATTCCAATACCGTGGGCAGAGATGCATTTCCCCGACGCAGTAAAGCGCGAATTCTAGCCAATAACTCTTGTAAATCAAAAGGTTTGACTAAATAATCGTCTGCACCTGCATCTAATCCGTTAACCTTGTCAGTTCTGCTATCTTTTGCCGTAATCATCAGAATAGGCGTATGATAACCTTCTTGTCGTAACTGTTGACACAGGCTAATTCCATCTATTTCTGGCAGCATGACATCAAGCAAAATTAAGTCATAACTAAATGCAGTCGCCAATTCCCAGCCATTTTGACCGTCAGGAGCGACATCGACCAAATAATGCTGTTGTTTGCCCAGTGTCGTAGCTATGAATTGAGCTATATAATTATCATCCTCAACTACCAAAATTTTCATAAAATTAAAGTTGTTTTAAAAAACAGCGATCGAGCGCAAAACTCGTATCTACATTAGTAATAATTTTTTTCGTTCCACTCGGCATCTACCAAAAGCAAGTAAAAAAGATACTTTCTGTCTCCAAGTCCCTATGCGATCGCCTAAAGGAAAGAGGCAGAGCCTAATCACACCTATCCATCCCGAATGGCAAGGCCAGCAACGACAGCAATCAATTCAACCGCTCTAATCGGTTTGGCAACGTGCAACTGAAAGCCTTCTGCTAAAGCCTTTTGGTAATCTTCCGCTCTAGCATACGCCGTTAGAGCTACAGCAGGTATGCGTCCACCCATTTCTGGTTCGAGTTCTCTAATTTTACGGATGAGTGCATAACCATCTTCTCCTGGCATTCCAATATCGCTAACAAGTACATTTGGTCTTTGCCGTTCTAGTGCTTCGAGTGCTGCACTCACAGAACCAACAGCAATAACTTCTGCTCCACTCTCTTCGAGTATCATACTAATCCACTGCCGAACGTCTGCATCATCATCCACAACCAACACCTGCAAACCAGTCAGAGCAATATTAAATTCTTCCTCAACACTTCCTAATTCTTCTGTCGGCTCAATTTCTTCTACTCTTTCCAAAAGAGGTAAGATGACTGTAAAAGTAGCTCCCTGTCCTATACCAGGGCTTTCTACTCCAATAGTACCGCCGTGTAGTTCTACTAAATGACGCGCGATCGCCAAACCCAAACCCAAACCTTTACTCGACCTTGAACTCGTGCTATCTAACTGACGAAAGCGATCAAACACATGAGGCAGAAAATCGGCAGCAATTCCAATTCCCGTATCGCTAACTTGAATTTGAGCATAATTTGTGATTGGTTCTTGGTTATTTGTCCTTTGTTTGCTGTCTTTGGCTAATGACGAATGACTAGTGACTAATGACAATCGTATCTCGACACGCCCACCTTCGGGGGTAAATTTAATAGCATTGGACAGTAAATTTAATATTACCTGTTGCAAGCGATCTGAGTCTCCCCAAACTAAAAAAGATGAGGAAGAAATTGCCTCTATTCCCTCTGCCTCCTCTACTTCTACACTGGGAGTAAATATAGACTCTAGATAAATTCCTTTGACATCTGCCGTAGACTCCACGACTTTGATCGCTGTTCTAATAATATCAACCAAATCTACCGTACTAAAATTTAGCGAAATTTCCCCTTTAACAATGCGCGAGACATCCAAAAGATCCTCGATTAATTGCATCTGCGAGTTAGCATTCCGTTCGATTGTCTCAATCGCCAAAGCTGCTTTTTCTTCATCCAGCATACCAGTTTGCAACATCCCAGCCCAACCGACGATCGCCGTCATGGGCGTGCGTAATTCGTGGGAAACTACTGCTAAAAAATCGTCTTTGGTACGGTTGGCAGCTTCTGCTTCTGCACGCGCTGCTTGTTCGCGTCTTAATAATTCTTCTCTTTCTTCTTCTGCTTGTTTGCGCTCGGTAATATCTTGCATAATTTTGGAAAAGCCACGGAGATTTCCTGCTGAATCTCGCAAAGGAGTAATAAAGCAATGCGCCCAGAAGTACGAGCCATCCTTGCGGACGTGCCAGCGATTTTCTCGTGAAAATCCTTCGTTTATTGCTATATTCAAAACTCGTTCGGGTAAACCTCGTTCGCTCGCTTCTGGCGTAAACAGATGAGAAAAAGGTTGACCGATAATTTCTGCTTCCCTATAGCCTAAGATACGCTCCGAGCCGACATTCCAACTACTAATAAAACCGTTGGCATCTAGCATGAAGATGGCATAGTCGGTTACTCCCTCTAATAGCAAGCGATAACGTTCTTCACTTTGAAGCAAGCGAGTGTAGTTATGTCGTGCTTTTTTTGCATGACGTTCTGCCCGTTGTTGACTAAAACGCAATTTAGTGTTCAGAAAAACAAGCAGTAATGCCACCAACACAAATTGGACTAATCCTCCAATAATACCGACTCGATTGAATGTTAGCGAATTAAGTGGAGGGAGAACAAAGTAAATTCGGATAAAGACAGCTAAAACGGTAGCAAACAATCCCGCGCCCCATCCACCGTACCAAGAACTCACCATAACAGCAGCCAGAAACAGTGGATACAAATGGGGTTGAATCAGCCACCAAATCGAGCGTGTTAGTATAAATGCTATGAGAACAGCGATCAAAGCAATGCAGTAATCTTTTAAAGGCGATCGACTTAGTTGCACCATAATTCACTTTTTTAAAACAGTAATTTTTCCCCGACTTTTCCACTTTTGCGCTTTAACTTTAAAGCATAAATTTTTCATTATCTTGCTCCTTTTACTGCCTTTTCCCAACTTCTACAAGTGAGGATGGGTTGGGCATTTTCTTTTTTTAATTTTTGTTAGTAGTTATCGAGTTATTAATTATCGATAACCTTCCAAGCAAGAGCGATCGCTATTTATCTTAGTTTGGTATTAATATGCAAGGCTTTCGATTAGGTTCTATTTTTGGGTTTGAAATTCGCGTCGATTTATCTTGGTTTCTTATTTTCTTTTTAATCTTGTGGACTTTTATTGGTAGTGTATTTCCTGCCAACTATCCAGGACTCTCTCAAGGGACGTATATCATCATGGGAATTGTAGCGACGCTGTTATTTTTTGCTTCGCTACTAGCTCACGAACTCTCTCACTCCTTTGTAGCCAGAGCCAAAGGTATTCCTGTAGAAGGTATCACACTGTTTGCTTTTGGTGGGGTATCGCGCACTCGTATGGATGCTGAGACTCCTGGCGATGAATTTCAAATTGCAGGGGTAGGACCATTAACCAGTATTTTGCTTTCCGTCTTGTTTGGTCTGCTTTATTGGCTCGGTAGAAGCGCAGGTTGGAGTGTCGCTGTCAATGGAGTGACGGGATATCTCGCCTCAATCAATTTAATTCTCGCTATCTTCAACTTGTTACCAGGTTTTCCTCTCGATGGCGCTCGCTTGTTTCGCTCCCTTGTCTGGAAAATTACGGGTAACTTAAAGAAAGCCACGCGCATCGCCTCTTGGGGTGGAAAATTTTTCGCTTATCTACTTATTGCTTGGGGATTAGTTCAACTGTTTGGCGGATTAATTTTTAATGGTCTTTGGTTAATTTTTATCGGTTGGTTTTTATACAACGCAGCAGAATACAGCTACCGAGAAGTGCAATTACAAAAGAGTTTAGAGGGAGTAAGAGTTAACCAGGTCATGACTCCGAACCCAGAAACAGTAACTCCCGATCTAACTTTGCGCGAGTTAGTGGATGAATACTTTCTACAAAGACGCTATCAAGCCTATCCAGTTACGCAAAGCGATCGACCTTTGGGAATCATCACCCTCAATCGAGTTAAGGAAATTCCACAAGACGAATGGAATCGCCGTACTGTCAGACAGACAATGATTCCAGCCGAAAAAGACGTTATTGTGACTCCAGAAGAGAAAATGCCTCAAGTTCTGCAAAAAATGTCAGAATCAGGAGCTAGACGAGTTTTAGTAGCTCGAAATAATAGGTTGCAAGGAATGATAACTGCTAGTGATGTTGCTAACTGGTTACGGCGAAGACGAGATTTGGGAATGCAAACGGGATAAATGTTCTTGTAAATGGAGAAATAACTATGTTTTTAAAAACCTGGCGTTTTATTACGATTATCCTCGCTGCACTAAGTATGGGAATGGCATTTGGTCACACGCTGGAGTTACCAGCCAAGATGGGTTATAGTCCAACAGTTTGGACGACACTCCAACAAAGCTTGTATTGGGGCTTTGGACATATAGGTGGGTTCATTGAGGCAGCTACAGTCTTTTTAGCAGCACCAGTGTTAACATTTTTAGTTCGCAAGCGACGACCTGCTTTTAATTGGACGCTAGCAGGAGCAATGTT
>JBDKJC010000254.1:0-5717 GCA_039796815.1 Cyanobacteriota bacterium
CAACAATTATTTCAGTTTGATTTGTATAGCGATAAAGGAGTATTTGAAGAGTTGTCAGCAAGATTGAATCTAAAGATACTTTCTCTTTAATACTAATATTTTTTAAAGATGCGTATAGTACTTTAGGCAAGAATAAAGATTTGCTGGTGGTAGTAAACTCTTTGATTTTAGCTCTAGTCTTAGCAGCAGGAATTTCTAATACAGGTAATTTACCCGTTAATAGATTCTCCAAAAAACTCAGTCTAGATTGTATACTACTTAAGATTGGTAAACTTAGCGTTTCCAAAGAGTCTGATACTTTGCTCGTATTATTTACAGTAGATTTTGTCATGGCAGCCGCTAGTGTATCAGTATTTTTACTGTACATAAAATTAAAATATTATTAAAGATAAATCAATAAATAATTTTAGAAATTAATTAATAATAAAATAAATTTTACTAATTGCCAATGTATGTCTTGCTTGATATTGATTAGAATAAAGTTAACCAGCAATATATACGCAACAAAAATTGTTATGGACTTTATTACGAGTATTCTCAACACCATCGGCTCAGGTGCAACTGCATACATTTTGGCCAGTAGATTACGCGATCCTCAAACTCGCCCCAATACCTTAGCAGGTTTTCAAATGGCTGAATCTGGAGCAGTTCCCTTCTTAACTAAATTAGCGGCAAGAGCAACTGCCGAGGGTGACACCTGGCTAGCAGAAAAGTTAACTATTCATGCTGCTGATGAGCAACGTCATGGTCAAATTTTTGCTCATGGATTAAAACAGTTGGGTAAAGAGGTCAAAACTGCTGCTGAGATAAAGCAACAGTCAGAAACTAAATCAAACATTAAATCAAACAAAGCGAAAAATTCTAGTCCTTTCTTTAGTAAGTTTTACCGCGACTACGAACCAGAAGCTTTAAAAGCAGAAAACATTGACTGGCTAGTATTTATGGCAAGTACTTATATCTTAGAACTTGATGCTAGTAAAGATTTTGCCAGGATGGCGACAGCCTTACCAAATGATGAGCCTAAAAGTCGTAATCTTCAGCAAAGTATTCTTAGCGTAGCCCAAGACGAAACTAGACATGCAGCATATCTTTATGCAGCAATGCAACGTAGATTACCTCAAATAGAAATAGATGCTTTAATTAGTGACTGGAGAAAGCGCAAAATAGATGCTATGTTTGCGATGGTGGGTGACATGATTCAAACTGGCGGTAGTTCTCGATCGCTAGTGAAAGATGGTGTTCCCACTGAAGTTGATGAGCAAGCTACACCAGAGCTGGTAGAGGTATAAAGAGGTATAAAATTATATTCTTAACCGCCAATAGGTATTGATAATGAGTAGTAAACAACAAGAACGTTCTGTTAAACGCATTTTGATTGCTATTGGGGGTACTACGGCTTTAATTGGCTTAATTTTACTAGTTGAAGCCGTTTTAGGTGGAACTAAGTCTTGTCAACCCCAGGAATTTTGGCTTTTTTGTCAGATTAGGGAATCGGTACTGTTAAATATTCTGGAAGGATTTAGCATCTTAGTCGCCGTCTGGCTCTTTTTCCTCGAAGCGCCAGAAAGAGATAAGCAGGCACACTATGAAGCTTGGAAAACTATTGATTCAGCTCACGGATTAAGAAATAGCTACGCTAGATTACAGGCATTACAAGATCTAAATAGCGATCGCGTTTCTCTTAGAGGTTTTACTGCTCCAGAGGCAGATTTGCGCGGTATTGACCTCTCAGGAGCAGATTTAAGCTATTCTTATTTATCAGGGGCGGATCTGAGCGATGCCAATCTGAGCTATACGGATCTCAGTCACGCCAACTTAGTCGAAACCAAGCTCAATAATGCTAATCTGAGCAACAGCCAGCTGACAGGTGCAAACATCAGCTATGCCGATTTTATTGAAGCTAATTTACAGTCGGTAGATTTTGTGGGCGCAAATATGATTGGCGCAAATTTTGTTCGTTCTAATCTCGTTCAAGCATATTTTGGCGATGTTAATTTTAATGATTGTCGATTGAATGATGCTAATTTGCAGAAAACTAAATTTTTTGGCGTGGAAAATCTAACTGTAGAACAGATCAAAAGTGGTAAAAATTGGTCTGAGGGCATTTATGATGCCAAAATCCTGACTAAATTAAGATAGTATTTGCCGAATATTCCCAAACATAAAACTAATTGCTAGAAGTTTTGTTTAAGCTCTATTGCTATTGCATTAGGAAAAATCTATTTGCAAGATGGATAAATCGTCTTCAAATTGAAAGTTAGGATGCCATGTTCTAACATACTGTAGCAAACGCTTTAAATCTCGCTCGGGGTTTTTTTGGTACTTTTTTAGCAAATTTACCAAGCGTTCTAATCCCCAATGAGCATTAGTATCAGCCTGTGGTTCAACCTCATAAATTCCATCACTAAATATATACAAGCTAGAATTGGCAGCTACCTGGCAAGAGGCATTAATATACTTAATATTAGGAAACATACCGATGGGAACACCAGGAGTTTTCAGTCGTTGTTCGAGCAATTGACCAGTAGGAGTTAATAAAATTGCAGGAGGATGTCCTGCACTAGAATAGGTTAAGCTGCGGGTGTGTCGATCGTAAACTCCATACCAAATGGTAAAATATTTATCGTTGCGATCGCTCATTTGAAAAGTTTGGTTTAATCCCTTCAATACTGCATTAGGCTGATAATAATCAACGTTGCTTAAGCCACGAGAGCGCAAGAGATTAATTACCGCCAACGAAGGGAGACTCGCCCGTAAGCCATGCCCAGAAACGTCTAACAAGTAAAATACCAAATGGCGATCGTCTAGCCAAAAATAATCAAAGCTATCTCCTCCTAACTGTCGAGAAGGAATAAAACAAGCATTAATATTAAGTGACGGATGTTGCAGAGGTTCTGGTAAAATAGTACTAACATACTCAGCTGCCTCCGCTAATTCATCTTCTAGTAGCTGTTTTTGATTTTGTAAGTCTTTACTTAGCTGGTGTAGTCTTAATCCAGCTCGCACTCTTGCCTTCAACTCATGCATTTCAATCGGCTTGCAGAGAAAGTCATCCGCCCCTGCATCTAAACCCTTAACTCGATCTTCGATTGAATCTAACGAAGTCAACAAAATAAAAAAAGTAGTCGACAATTCAGGAATCGCTTTGATCTGACTACAGACTTCTAAACCATTTTTGCGAGGCATGATCCAGTCACAGATAATTAGATCGGGACAAATTGCTCTGGCTTTAATTAAACCCTCTTCCCCATCACTAGCTAAGGCTACGTTATAACCCTGCATGATTAGAGTTCTTTCTAGCAGCAATTGAGTTGTGGAGTCATCGTCAATGATCAGAATTTGAGCCATAGTATATTGATAGTTTTTTAGCTTACAGCCACAGGTGAAGACAATTTCTGGCTAGCCTTGACTAAGCAATCTCGATCATAAAAATTTCAGTAGCCTCATTAAATTAAAGACAGAAATTATTTACTATCATACATTTGAGCATACTAGAAAAGCGTAAAAATATAAGTGTTTAGACAATCACTCTAACAGGAGACAATAGAAATTGGCGGATTATACCCAATTAACATTTGATCCCGTTTCCCCTTAAAGCTGCACTTAATGCACTTAATTCTATGTATATTCTATAGCTGGCAGCGATCGCTTTAGTTTTATTCTTTAGTTATAATTTCCTCAACAATCTTGCGCTTCTCTGGACCCTTACTAACAATAGTGTTCTCTAGCATCATACTGTCATCTGGAAGATCGTGGTCAGGAAAAGCACCTTCGATCACGATTGTCTCTTTGTCAGATTTAGAATTTTGCGCTGAAGATTGAAATGCAGTTTTTGCTTCGCTACAGTAATTGAGAAACTGGCTATTGTCAGTACTGTAGGTAATATAATTGTAAGAAATCTTAGTATGGTCGCCAATCCAAACAATATCCCCAGAAGTCAGGCGGTGCAAAGACTTTTTCTTATTGTTAATAACAATGCCATTGCGACTTCTTTGTCTTTTCCCTTTACCATCAATAATCCAGTAAGAGTAATCAACTTTATCTGCTCCTTCGCTATATCTCATCCAAGCTACTGTAGCGTGGTGACGAGAAGCTAATTGGTCGCTAATTACTAGATCATTATGAGGATGGCGGCCAATCGAAAATACATTAACATTGAGGGCAACAGCTCTTCTTGATTCTGGAGACTCGACAATTAAAACGTGTCGTCCTTTCGCTAGATCTGCCTTATTTAACTTAACGAGGGTTAGCTTGGATTTATTATCAGCCATGTGAGGACATTATTTATTGTGTACCAACATATCAGTGAGAAATTCAAAATAAAGCAAAGTAGCTCTAATACTTATTTGTTCTCAATACATATAAATCAGACTTGCTGAATTAAGATCCGCTAAATTATCTATCCAACTAAGACATATTAATATATTTAATTCGATGATTATTTACTATATTTTAGTCTATAAAAAATTAACAGCAACGATTATATATTAGATAGAAGCAAACCATTTTTTTATTTTTTTGTCATCAGTAAATATATGGAATTATGGATATTTTAGGTTAATTAATTGGCGAGCAATGATTCACATCGTGCTACAAAACCTGCACTTTTCAAAGAAGCGATCGCACTTACTTCATTCTGCACCCAAAACTTTTGTCCAAAGCGAATAAACTGTCTTTGCTCTCCTTTACCAATGGCAGCAATTACGGGAATTTTGAATTTATTAGGTTCAACAGCTTGCTGTTCTAGAATCTGCTTGAGATAATGGCTTTTTGCTCGATCTAATGCTTGTTCGGGAGTGATTTCTAGCATGAGCATTTTCACCTGTTCTACCGCTGCTGCATCATCAATAATTAGCTGATATTTATCATTGCGCTGTTGTGCTGTCCCCCAGACAATGAGCTGTTTACCTTCTACTAATAAAGGTTCAAGTTCCTCATAAGTGCTGGGGAAAATTGTGCCTTCAGCTTCTCCTGTAATATCTTCCATTTGTACAAAAGCCATGGGATCGCCTTTTTTAGTAATTATTTTTCGTACCGAATTAAGCATCACCACGGCACTTAGCTTTTGTTTAGCTTTTTGCTCAGATAAAGCACTTAGGCTAACGGGCGATAAGATTTGGGCAGCTTGATTAATCGCTTTGAGGGGATGATCGCTGATATAAAACCCAATATATTCTTTTTCTAAACGTAACTTTTCCTGAACGGGGTAGTCTTCGACAGAGGGGCTGCTGGGTGCTTGTTCAAAAATCGGCTCAGTGTCTACCTTATCGACCAGATCGAATAAATTGAGTTGACCACTAGCTTTTTCTTTACTGCGTTTTTGCGCCCAAGATGTTACTACATCAATATCATTAATCAACTGTTTACGGTTTGGCTGGATTAAATCAAAAGCACCACAATAAATTAAGGTTTCTAAAGCCCGACGATTAACCGTGCGCAACTCTACCCGTTCACAAAAATCAGCTAACGATTTAAACTCACCATCGCGATTACGGGCATCAAGAATATTCTCAATTGCTCCCTGTCCCAAATTTTTCACCGCCGATAAGCCAAATAAAATATAGTCGTCTTCTAGAGGCAAAAAGTCTTCTACAGAACGATTAATATCGGGTGGCAAAATAACAATGCCCATTTTTTGCGCATTTTCCCGATAGCGATCGACTTTATCCTGAATCCCGCTGCTAGCCGTGAGTAAGGCAGACATATACTCAACAGGA
>JBDKJC010000255.1:0-5715 GCA_039796815.1 Cyanobacteriota bacterium
TAGTTTCTGGTGACTAAAAATAAATTATTATGGCTGAAACTTTAATGTTTAACGCTTTGAGAGAAGCGACAGACGAAGAAATGGCAAGGGATAAGACTGTCTTCGTCTTAGGTGAAGATGTCGGTCATTACGGTGGTTCATATAAAGTCACCAAAGACCTGCACAAAAAGTATGGCGATTTACGACTTCTAGATACTCCCATTGCGGAAAATAGCTTTTGTGGTATGGCGATAGGGGCTGCAATGACTGGCTTACGCCCTGTAGTGGAAGGGATGAATATGGGTTTTTTGCTCTTGGCATTTAACCAGATTGCCAACAATGCGGGGATGTTACGCTACACTTCTGGCGGTAACTTTAAAATTCCGATAGTTATTCGCGGTCCTGGTGGGGTAGGAAGCCGTCTAGGCGCTGAACACTCACAACGCTTGGAAGCTTATTTTCATGCTGTCCCTGGATTGAAGATTGTAGCTTGTTCTACAGCTTATAATGCTAAAGGCTTGCTCAAGGCAGCAATTCGGGATGATAATCCTGTCCTGTTCTTTGAACACGTCTTACTCTATAACGCTAAATCGAATCTGCCTAATGATGAGTATGTTTTGCCTTTGGATAAGGCAGAAATGGTGAGAGAAGGAAAAGATGTGACAATCTTGACCTATTCAAGGATGCGTAATCACTGTACTCAAGCGGTTAAAGAGATCGAAAAACAGGGTTACGATCCAGAAATTATCGATCTAATTTCCCTCAAGCCTTTTGACATGGAAACTATTAGCAAATCAGTGCGGAAGACTCACAAGGTGATTATCGTTGAAGAGTGTATGAAAACTGGCGGGATTGGAGCTGAATTAGCTGCATTGATTAGCGAACAGCTATTTGATGAATTAGATGCTCCCGTATTACGTTTATCATCTCTAGACATTCCCACTCCTTACAACGGTGGATTAGAAAGATTAACCATCGTGCAGCCAGCGCAAATTGCGGAAGCTGTACAGAAAATAATGAACGACCAAATTTAGCGAATTAACTTGGTAGGGGCGAATGGCGACGCGAAGCTAATCCTTTAGGGCATTCGCCCTTCAAAACCTAATTTAAAATTATTTAAAATTATCAGTAGTGGAGATCGAAGTAAAAGACTTAGCACATCAACACCTCTACAACATCATCGTTTTCTTCATGGTTGAGAGGATTATTCCATAAGATCCATAGCTCTATCCACGCTAATAGACGATTTGATGGTTTTAGACTCGATAAGACTCACAGGGAACATAATTCCCAGCTTCTTGGTAGGAGAATTCAGTGTGTTGAATACCCGATCCCAAAATCCGTGAATTCCATAGTTTCCCTTAAAGCAAGTATGATGAAGATCGTGAAAATCTGAGGGAATGAAAAATATTGATAAAGAACTATGACCTTCTAGATTGAAAGCATTGCCTATAACAGTCCATGCACAGAGTTGAGTGATGTCATAGCCAAATATAAAGATAGGTAAAAGGTCTGTGATGGTGACAAGAATATATTCAAGAAGACTTTTATGCCCAGCAACAAAACTTGATGTGTCGCGAAACTCATGATGTTTCAGATGAATTTTTTGTAAGAATTTGCTGGAGTGAAAGAGCCAATGGACAAGATAAAAACAGAAATCAGCAGCAACTATTCTCATCAAGAACCATCCAAGGTTTAAGAGTAAGCTATTTCCTCGATGAACCTCTGGAGCTAAAGAAAGAATAATTAAAGCTGATATAAAAGCTTTGATTTCTCCAGTAATGATGCCTTGTGCAGTAAAGGAGGGAAATGCTTGATTCTTGACTGGCTTGATTCTTGCCGTCAGTTTTTCCCTCAAAAAATAGTTACTTTTGATTCCTTTTTCCAGGAAAATTCCAATGCTATAAAATGAGGCAGAACTAACGAGCCAGTACAACAGCACCTGGGTTATCAATTTGAGTTCGGTATCATGCAACAGCCAATAAAATATTTGCTGAGCTATTGTGCAGCTAATGGCTATCTTGAGATAAAACTCGATCTCAAAACAGAAATTAAATAATTTTTTCATCCTGAATAGCCAAGTTATTTTCAATACTTTATTAGCAGCAGTTTTCGGGGCAAGGGAAAGGGTTAAGGGCAAAATTATAGTCATTAACTATTAACTAGCGCTGAATATTCCCCGTTATAGTTGGTAAATTGAGAACTTGTTCTCCGAATCTTAGATAGGCGAATTTGCCAATCGGAAATCTCCTCGTAGGTAAGGTGATAAGTATTGCAAGTCGGTGTCCATAGCCCTCCCCAAACACAAGAATCTTCAAACTGTAGCAAACCTAACTTGCGTAGGTTTTGGGATTGGGGAGTTCCAGGTAAGGGGGCAATGCTGTAGCAAGCAATCTGAAATTCAACTTCAGGGTTAATCTCTACCAGTTCATCTACCAGTTCTGAAATTGCTTCCTCAAGCCGTAACAAGTCATCATGGTCATCATCTGGTAACCCGATAATGATGCCATAGGCAATCATAGGTACACCCGTTCTCACTACCGATTTCATTAACGTACAATGCTCTTGCCAAGGTAGAAGCTTCTTATATGCTTCTCGTCCAAAAACGGGACGTTCTGCTGGGATATAAGCCAAATTACAACCGACTTTGCCATCCCAGCCAAATAGTGCTTCGATCAGTTCTTCGTCAGGTCTGAGGTCGGTACTTTCGTAGTTACGTCCAGATCCTAGGGTTGCTTTCCTTAGTTCTAAACCATTAGGCCACATCAGAGCTATTCCTAGATCCCTAGCACCATTGGTAATGTCAAGGATCTCTTGTCGTCCCCCAGGAAAGAGTCCACGACCGAGGAATTGATCGGAACCGATATTGATCGAACGACACCCTGCTTCTTTCTGGAGAGCGATCCATTTGAGAGCTGTTTGTGGGGACATTCTTCGATAGCCAGTACCATAGGTGGGTGTCATGCAAAAATCGCAGGTGCGATCGCAACCAATGTCCGCCACTAGCGAACCGATTGGGGACAATCCCTTAACATTTGGTAGCAC
This sequence comes from Cyanobacteriota bacterium, assembly GCA_039796815.1. Classification (GTDB taxonomy): domain Bacteria; phylum Cyanobacteriota; class Cyanobacteriia; order Cyanobacteriales; family Xenococcaceae; genus Waterburya. The sequence continues at coordinate 3,025 of JBDKJC010000255.1, forward strand.
TCCCATACATTCCTGAACTATATCCAAAGAGGGTAAAGCCCACTCCTCTGGACTTTTGGCTTTAGGCTTTCTGGGATATTGTTTGCCATCGGCGAAAACTACCCCCGAGAGTTCTTCTCGTGGTGTTTTTCCAAGTACATAGTCAAAAACAGGCCAATTAGCTGCACCAGACTTATCTTGAACTACTGCTACTGCCCCAGCCTGTAAGTAGTGGTGAGGTTCAGCCACCGCATCCGAGCCACCAACGACAATCGGACGACCCCCCTTAGCCAGATGCTTAATCAGCATACAACTAACTTGACGGTCTTGAGAAAAATTGATGGTAATTCCCCAAGCATTGAATGCGTGAGGATCGAGAGAGTAAATGTCGCCCCCGACAAAAGTTTTCCGCAGAGTTATCCCTTTCCAGAAAATCTGCCCAAATTCTGCACTATAATCACCATCTCTAAGGTTGACTAATCGAGCATCAAAGCCTCCTGCTTGCAGGTCAGCAAGGAAAACTTGCTTACTGATTAAGGAACGATGTCTATATAAAGAAGTCCAATTTTTGCCTTCTGCATCGTATAGTCCCGTTGCTGGGACTTCAACCAGTCCAATTGTGGGTTGCTTGTTAGCTTCCATTGTTCAGGCTCCTGTATATTAGGTTATATCAGTGACTTGAGTTCACTTTTAGCTGCTTTGAGTTGTTTTATTAGTCGCTTCTTGAATTTTTACTTTCGAGCTTCAAAATAGTCTATTTTAACTTTTTATATTAAGATATTATCTTTAAATATATTACCTTTATTTGTTAACCTGCGAAATGTTCGTTTAAATCCTGCTTTACGCAATAGATTTTTTAGTTCTCTAACTTTTTTGAGCATTTACGCAGATTAAACTTCTTTTCTTGATTAACAAACTAATTTAAGGATCGATAAAATTGGCTGCGTTGGCAGGAATCATGGTTAACTTGCCACAATCTTGAGGATCGATCGCCGCTCGAACACTGTAGTCATATTTGATTTCTGGATGGAAATAGGAACTATAGTAAAAGGCATTATTGATTTGAGCAAAAGGGACAGCATTGGGTTTAGCGATCGCATGACGAGCAATCAGACATGTACGCTGATTAGGAATCATTTGCTCTACTAGTTCTGCTTTGATATTGTTTTTTAAATACCGTTCTAAGCTTCTAAAATCAGGCTGGAAATAAAATTTATCGATTTTGACCCAGACAATAACCATAAACAACAGATAAATTAAGCCGAAATATTTAACTGGTAACCAGCTTTTTCGCTGATACTCTAGGTCAGAGATGATGGACAAATTGAAAGAGACTAGAGTAATCATCCAAAACATGAAATACCTCAACTCATGGGATTGAGGAAAGTTAGCAGGAATTAGAGATACTAACAAGAAAATAATTAAAGCAGCGATCGCATTACGAGACTTACGATCGGCTGATGTTCTATTTAATAATTGTTCTCTAATAGTTAAACCAAGCAGCAGCAGCAGATTAAACACGACATAAGCACCAAAAAACCCCCCTGCACGATCTAGATACTTTTGATTGCCGTGATTGTATTGATCTGCCGACCACCTGGGAGTATTAATTTCCAAAATCGATTGTAACCATTTTTGCGGCCGATTGCCTTCTGCATAGGTGTCAGGAGTCAGTTTATGATTGAGGACAATACCCGCAACCTGGATCTTAATCGGATAAAAAGGATTCCCATATAATGCTACATTTTTGATCGGCGTAGCAAAAATTAGCATAGAAGCGATCGCTGCTAAAGGTACAGTCAACCATAATCGGCGTTTCCCAGCAACAGTGTATTTGAAATAAAGCCACAGCAGTCTAATTCCCGTCACCCAGAACAAAACAAATATTAAAGGTTGTAGCTGGGGTTTAGTGTTGGCTGCCATTGCTGCACCCAAAAAAGCAAATAATAGTTCTTTTTTGCTAGGTAACTGAGACTGGCTAAAAAACCGATAGATCATCATCATCAGTACTGATACACCGATGTTACCTGGAAGATCGACAAAGCTCGTACTGGCGTGAGTTAAAACCGCAGGAATCGTAAAGATGGCAATGACAGAAAGATAAAGAGGGACTTGAAAAAAGTTTCTCAGGGTCAGAAAATAGATAATTAAACTCAGGTAGCCAACTAAATTAGTCGCCTGGACTCTACCTGATAGCTTCCACAATAAGCCTTGAAAGAAATGCGTTAATAGCGGAAAACCCTGATAACGATACTCGACTATATTTTCCGAAAGAAAAGATTCTGCTGGTACGATGCCCCAAATTCTAGCAGCAAAAGGCAAATGGTACCAACCTACATCATAGTTAGTATCAATATCGATAAATGCTTTGAGAAAAATTAAGATAGTGACAACTAAAGCGATCGCACTCAGAATTATTTCTATTATTCGCTGCTGTTTTTTTTGCACTTAAAATTAGCTACAGTTACTAGTACATCAGGATGTCAAAATAGTATGACAAAACAATGTTAAAAAGTGGAACTAACATGGTTAAGTTCTAATTTAGATCCTGATGCTAATTACCTTAGATTCTCTAATTTTTAGGTATAGCAAACAAATGAACTCTACGGTCTATTTTTTGTTGTAAATCAAACGGTTGCGGTTCTTCTTTATCACTCCATTGCACCCAAGTTTGATAAGATTCAATATTTATTAATTCAAAGATTTCTTTAA
>JBDKJC010000256.1:0-5668 GCA_039796815.1 Cyanobacteriota bacterium
GAGATATTTCATCGCTGTATTTTCTTGGCCAGTAATTTGATTAAAAGTCAAAACTTGTTTGGAAAAACTGTAACCAATCTTCTCATTATCGGTTAGCGAAGATCAATGTTCTCTGGTTATTGATAATTAATTGCAATAAATATTGAAAAATGATAGGTTAGTTCTGTGATGACAAAGGGTATTAATTTGCTCTGTACCTTTTCTCTAGCTGTAGATTATGTGATTAATCAATTATGAATACATCTGATAAAAATAATCGAAATAAGCTCCCTCAATGGCAATCAGAAAAAATGAGAGCTTTAATTGAAGAACGTTGGTCGGAAGTGTGGGAAATTGTCGTGGCGAGAAAACGTTCCTCACAAAACTTACATGGTCATTCTAGAAGTTGATTATAATTTGCAATTTGGTAAGATTTTTTTTCAGGATTACCTATCGTGGAAAAAGCATAACCTGTTAAAGCGATCGCAGCTTATTTGAGCTTGGATTAGAGGTTGATTACTGCCGATAGATTCGCGTTGCTGTTCGTCCAAAGTTCAGAAACAAAGATTAAGATGGAATAGCACTTTTCTCGATCTAACATTACGCTCATGCTGGTAACGGAACATCTTCAATTTTGGCGAACACTTAGAAGATGGCTCAAACAATCGGCATTAATTACAGTTGTTTTATTTCTTTGTTGCTACATTTATGGGACAAAAATAGAACCCAATTGGATTCAAGTTGTGCCAATTCAACTGACAATTCCGCATTTAGATCGCGCCTTCAATCGATTCAAACTAGTTCAGATTAGCGATCTGCACATCGGTAAATATATGCCAGAATCACGGTTAGCCAGAATTATTCAGCTAGTTAACCAGCAACAGCCAGACGCGATCGCGATTACGGGAGATATTGTGAGTAAACGCAGCCGTTTTCAGGCAGAAAAACTCCAGCAGCAATTAAGTCAGCTTCAGGCAAAATCAATCATAGTAGCGGTTTTAGGTAATCACGATCATTCGAGACGCCTAAAATTGCTCAAACAAACTCTGGCAGCGAGTAAGATCGATAATTTGGATAATCAAGTCTATATTGTCCAGCGTGGTCTAAAACAACTAGCTTTTGCTGGACTAGACGATCCTTATTGGGGTAAACCAAATCTCCAGCAGGTCATCAACCATCTACCCGATCGAGTCCCGACCATTTTTTTGGTTCATGAACCAGACTATATTGAAACAAGCGTCAAGACTCATAAATTTGCTCTACAACTATCAGGTCATTCTCATGGAGGACAAATTAAAATTCCTTTTTTTGCTCCCTTAGTATTACCATTTGGCGGTCAAAAATACTTTGCAGGATTAAATCAAGTTGAAGATACGATTGCCTATACTAACCGTGGTTTAGGTATGACTAACTTACCGATGCGAATTGGCAGTCGCCCAGAAATTACGGTTTTTACACTTCACAGCCCAACTTGATTACTGATTAGTGATCATTGTCAAGATTGAATCGCAATTTGAATGACTTGAATGAGGTCGTCAATATTACACTGTTGAGCAGGAAGTAAACAAGGATAGACATTTAGACCTTCAATTTGATTGGCAGCTTCTGTGGTTTTAGTATCTAGGGTAATCAGGGGTAAACGAGCAAGATGTTCAGATTCTTGAAGCGATCGCAAATAAAGACTTGGTTGAGCAATTTGATGACCGTTTAAGATAATAGCGTCAAGTTGCCAAATACGAGCTAGATTGTGTGCTTGTTCTAAACTATCGGCTTCAATAATGCGATGTTGATAACCAGTTTGCTTTTCATAATTATCTGACCAACTTTTAAAATCGAAATTTAAGCTGCGGTTGTGGCTAGCTTGAGGATCGATAATTTCTAATTCTAATTCTGGATAGAGACAGAGAATAGTTAGGTTTGTAGTCGTACTTGGACTAGCAGTATTGGTGGCAATAGTATCGGTTAGAGGAGAGGATTGATGATTCTTGTTAGGCAAAAGTAAGGTAAATTGACAACTTGTTGTTGAGTAAGCATGAGTCACTCTAGCCTCCAGTATTACTGATAAGCATTTGGCAATCATTAAGTTTAAACCTGGGCTGACTGTCCCCGAATTTGACTGAGCAGTAATTATAATTGCCGTCATCTTGGATAAGCTTTTGATTTGAATCTTTAATGGCTCAATAGTCTCGCCAGTAATTATTGTCTCTAAGATTAAATGGGACAGCACGGAAGATAGGAGTAACTTATTGGCGATCGCTATTTCACTGCCTAGCTCAATACTCAACTTTGGTTGAGCAAGGTTGATGGTTGAGTTCGATCTCCCTTCAGTTGAGTAAACCTTAGTCAAAGCTGCTCGACAAAGGTGGCGACAGAGAGATTTTAAATTAATCGATTCTAAATTTTTTGGCTGCTCAGTAGTCAAGGCGGTTAACTGCAATAAATCATCAACCACGCTCACCATTTTTCTACCACTACGGTAAATTAATTCTACATAGCGAGACTGACGCTGATTAAGTGTGCCTAATTTTTGTCCTTGAAGCAGGCTACTTAAGCCGACAATACCTGTTAAAGGTGATTTCAGCTCATGACTAACAGTAGCTAAAAGCTGATTTGTCGAGACTTCTGAAGTTGATGTGGGATGATCGGTTGTTGCAGGAGATTGTATCTGAGGAGTCGCCAAAACTAAATTAAATGATGAATTGTCTAACTCACCTACTGCTCTTTGCTGGCGATCGCTAATTAGAGGTATTTTTAAGTAATTCCAGTTCGATCTCTGTGTAATTTCAATGCTCAAAGAATTTTCGGGCAATTCTAACTCTTGAGTTTCTGGAATTAAATCTGATTGGCGATCGCTAACTCGATGATCCCCTTGTGAATGAGGCGATAAGGATAATCGCTGTCTATCTATTAACCATTTTGTCATTTCCTGTAGCTCGACTTGGGAGGATACTGATGGAGATCTAGAAGATTTTGAAGCTGCAATCTCTTGATGCTCCGCAATTAACTGTTGCCAAACTTGATTAGTATAAATGACCTCTCCTACTGCTGTTTCAATCTTGCTTGGTAAAGCGATCGCCTCAAGCAAACTAGTAAGATAATGCAGACTAGGAAATAATTCTATATTCTGTATATTCTCAGACGAAACTGGTTTTGAGACTAAGTATTCAATAATTTTGTTTTTATCCAGTCTTCCCTGTAACTCTCCTTGGTGATTGACAATTAAACAGACTTGTTTCTCTTTCAACAAACCAGATTTTAGCTGACTTAAAAATTCATCTAGCTTCGTATCAGCCTGGTATACTATTGCTGGTTCGATCAGGGTTTTCACATCAGGAATCAACCGACAACTAGTCCGTTGCTGATACATAAAATTTCTGGGATGATTAGTTACCCTTAAGCGATCGCCTAGCCAAACTTCAGTAACTAAAGATAATAAATCCTCAGAGTTAATTACTCCCCAACCTAATTTACCTTGGCAAATTGCCAGCATTTTACAATTTGAATGTTGAAAAATACTTATTATGTTACCCAAATCCGTTTCTGCTTGACAGATTGGCAATGGCTCAATAAATTCTTTAAGGGAAAAAGAATGATTAGACATAAGTAATTAAGCATCAAGCATAATTATTTGAGTTTTTGGCTTGGAAGAGAACGAAGTGTATACTTTTTTAGTTAACTTCAAATTAGTTAAGCGTCGTAAAATAAATTGTACAAAATCCTACAATTTATCAAAATTAAGTGCGATTGATTTTGGTTACTTTTTGTTTACATCGAGTTCTTACAATATTTTTATTCTTGCAAGATTTAGCTAGTTAATTCTAGATAATTATTCAGTTAAATTTAAAATTCATTCTGCTAACTTCTGAAAAGATAGTCTCCTCTTCAAACAGTTTAGAAATGAGCAATAAGCTTTCATGGCGCTAGTTTTTTTACGCCTATTATCTTTAATTAAGCCTTAACTTTAGAGAAAAACTGGAACTTCAATTTAGCATGTTAGTTTAATTTCAATCAATAATTTCCTTAAACAATTAAACTTTGCTTCAATTAAAAATTAACTTTATACATATCATAATAGTACTTTTTACCAAAAAAATAACTTGGTTTTTAGTAATGTTTTATTACAATCTGCAAAAATACGCAATAAATGTTAAATTTCTATTAAAGAATAATTGCTCAAAGTAATTTGTTTTGTGACCTCCTCTTTTGTTTTATAAAAGTAATATACAAAATTACATGAGCTTAACCTTGGCTGTTGCCAGACTTCAACATCAAATCAGAACTATTTTCCCACAAGTATTAACCTTTGCCGTGTACAATGTCAGAATATCAAGACAATTATTTATCCTCAGAAACTAGACCAACTAAGTTACAAGTTTGCTTGTTTTCGACTCAGTCGCAGTTATGGGATTGGTTGAGCAAACTATTAAATAGCGATCGCTACGAGCTTAAGTGTCTTGACCTGATGGAAGATTTGACTGACTTTGTGATCGGTAATTATGAGCAGATTGACTGTCTCATATTAAGCTGCAATGAAAAGTTAGATTCAGCAATCAATCGACTATGGCAAGCAGAAATTTTGCTGCCGACAGTGATCTTGGAAGAGGAATTTGGTAACTGGCAAACCAAAGCTAATGATTTAAATGCCTACATCACAGATTTAGAAGCTGAAACTAGTAACCTTTACCATCAAGCAGAGATTAGACTTTACCCCAAACAGCTTAAAGAAATAAACTCTTACATCAATCTGGCAATTAATAAATTTATTAGTCTGGCTCCTAGTAGTAAAACCAGTAAATATTCTGCCTGTAAGGGACAAGAAGATATAAGAGTACAAAAATCTCTCATTACTCAGCAACGACGTTTGACTGAAAAGCTGAAAGAGAGACTGGGTTATTTAGGTTTTTTTTACAAGCGTAATCCCGATTCTTTTTGGCCCAACCTATCTCAACCAGAACAAGAAAAATTGGCGGCTCAAATCAGTCAAAGCTATCGCCAAATCTTACTGATTTATTTTACTGATGGTGGAGAGATTAATAAGTTAATTGATGAGTTTGTCGATCGCGCTTTTTTTGCCGACATCTCCACTTCGCAAATTCTGGAAATACACATGGAGCTGATGGATGACTTTTCACACCAGTTAAAAATAGAAGGCCGTAACGATGATATCCTGCTGGACTATCGTTTACCTTTGATTGATATTATCTCTCATCTATGCGAAATGTATCGGCGTTCTATTCCCGAATCGGATGTCTCACTAAACTTACTATTTACAGTAGAATAAATGCTTAATTTTAGGCTAGATTGATTATTTAAAATGTTTTAGTGTTTCTTAAGCAAATTTTAAAATTTATCACTTTACGATAGTTGATAAATTGTTAGGTATTATGGATCAATTCAGAAAAACCTACGTACTAAAGCTGTATGTAGCAGGAAATACACCGAATTCAGTTAGAGCTTTAAAAATGCTTAAAAACATCCTAGAAAAAGACTTTCAAGGAGTTTACGCTCTCAAAGTGATTGATGTGTTAAAAAATCCTCAGTTAGCTGAAGAAGATAAAATTTTAGCTACTCCCACATTATCAAAGGTTTTGCCTCCTCCCGTACGCAAAATTATTGGTGACTTAAGCGATCGCGAAAAAGTGCTAATTGGTTTAGATTTATTGTACGAAGAAATTCGCGAGCAGAAATT
>JBDKJC010000257.1:0-5659 GCA_039796815.1 Cyanobacteriota bacterium
CACTCTCCTCAAACCTAACTCTAATAAAGTTCAACGGTGGCGCAAAATTGCTACCGAAGCCGCAGAACAATCGGAAAGACAGATCGTACCGCAGATATTAGAACCTGTAAAATATACCTCGGCGATCGAACAAGTTCCAGCTACTCAGGATAAACAAGATAAATATATTTGTGTGGCACGAGGAGATCTGCCAACCCTTTGGTATAGTCTACATTTACAACAGCTACAGCCAACCCCATCAGGCATAATTATTGCTACAGGCTGCGAGGGAGGATGGACAGATGCAGAAGTTGCTCAAGCGATCGCTCTTGGTTTTCAACCTGTATCTTTAAGCAAGCGAATTTTCCGCGCTATTACTGCACCGATCGTCGCTAGTTCAATAGTTACAGCAATTTTAGAATAAAGGGGCTTCGCCCCAGCTATAAGCTCTAAGCTATAAGCTTTAATCAGTCGGGGTTTTAGATCCCAATTGATTGCACACAACATATAAACGATAGGCTTTAATATCCATATAGCTTATAGCCTATAGCTTGTAGCTTATAGCTTTTGATCGAAGATAGACAAGTAAAATTAAATTTCAACTATAGCAATACACATTTAAAACTCTGTAGGGGCGAACGGCGGTTCGTCCCTACTTTTTATTACCCTGATTTTTAGGTTTTGTCTGCTTCAATCTCAAATAGTTTTTAATTAATAAAGACGAAACCAGAATTTTGAGCTTTAATCAGTATCGATACGACAAGCACACTAAAGAGACTATGAAATTACCAAAAAAGTTGAAGTTAGCCGCAATTTTTACGGGATCGATCGTTTTAACCACTTCGCTATTATCAGTACCCGCCGTGGCTCAATTTACTGAAGCACCTGTAGCTGAAGACAAGATTGAGGCGATCGCGGTTCCCGCTGGTGCAATTGGCTACAATTTAAACGTAGTGGAGCAAATTCCTGGCAAGCAACAGTGTTACGCGGAAAAAGGTTCTAATCCGACCATTATCGATCCTCTTTGGACTAAGTTTGATTTTACTGGAAGTTGTAATCGTTCGACGGATAGTAATGGTTATTCCGTAAGACTTGACGGTCAAGATACAAGTTTGGATTATCGCCTGGATGTCGTTACTAAAGGCGATCGACTTCAGTTAGTTGCTACCAATAGTAAAGGTGGTTCTAATCTAGTTGTCGGACAAACCACTGGCAAACCAGCACCTGGGGAATATGTCAAAATCGATCTTAATCCTGGCTGGAAGTTTACCAAGAAAGCTTATCAAGGCAAAACTTTAGGTCACTATTTCTTGAGTGGCGATTCCAAGGCGATCGCTGCTGCGGGAAATGCTCCAGAAGCTGCACCCACTCCTAGCACTGCTGGTAATGCTAAGTTTACTGACATTGCACAAGATATCTATAAGACAGACATTGAGAAAGCTGTCGCCCTAGGGTTTATTGCTGGTTTTAAAGATCAAACTTTCCGTCCTACCGAACCTTTAACCAGAGAACAACTGGTTTCTATGGCTTATGGTGCGCTGGAAACAATTGATAGTTTGAATTTAAAAGCTCCTGTAGTGCCGACTCAACCTTATCCCGACGTGGATTCTACTCGCTGGAGTGCGAATAAAATTCAATGGGCAAAAGAAAACGAGATTGTCAAAGGTTATCCTGATGGCTCGTTTAAACCTAGCGATCCTGTGACTAGAGCAGAATTAGTTACTGTCTTGCAAAATCTTGCTAAGTATGCAAATACCCTCCAGGGTAACAACCCAGAGTTAGTTAGCAATCAAGAACCCGTTAAATTCGCTGATACAGCGAATCATTGGGGTGCAACAACGATCTCTGCTATGTCAGCCTACTGTGGTGTAGCCTCACCTTATCAAGAAGTGGGAGACTCCTTTAAGCCTGATACTCCAGCAGAAAGAGACTATGCTGCGGCTGCTACTCTTAGAACTCACGATTGTTTGACAGGTAAAAACCCCAAAGAAGGCATGAGAGACGCTATGCCAGAAAATATGAAGGACGGTATGCAGGAAAACATGATGGACGTTATGCCAAAACCCAAAAAATAATTAGCCTTAATCATAGCTAATTGTTACAGCCAAAAAAGAGGGTTCTCGTACCCTCTTTTTGATAGATACTTTTCTCTAGCCAACTGAAGAAAAATAAACTTTAGATTTTACTGGATCGGGATTCATCGTTTGATCTCCTTCTTGCCATCCCGCAGGACAAACCTCATCAGGATTATTCTGGACATGCTGAATTGCTTTTAAAGTACGCAAAGTCTCTTCTACACTACGACCAAAGGAAAGGTTATTGATCGTTGCATGTTGGATAATACCTTCTTTATCGATAATAAATAGTCCCCGTAGTGCTACTCCCGCTTCAGGATCGAGAACGTTATAAGCAGTACTAATTTCTTTTTTGAGATCGGAAATTAAAGGATAGTCAATATCACCAATTCCGCCTGCTTTGCGGTCAGTCTGAATCCAAGCTAGGTGAGAGAATTCACTGTCTACAGACACCCCTAGAATTTCAGTGTTGAGAGATTTAAAATCCGCATAGCGATCGCTAAACGCAATAATTTCTGTAGGGCAAACAAAAGTAAAGTCTAAAGGATAGAAAAATAAAACTACATACTGACCACGATAGTCAGATAGCTTAACATTTTTAAACTCTTGATCGAAAACAGCCGTAGCCATAAATTCGGGCGCTTCTTGCCCTACTCTTAAACATCCTTCTGTAGTCATAGTTTTAGATATCTTAATTACCAAACAACATTAAGTTGACAAGTTATACAAAATTTACGAATCTTAGTTAATATATCATACTCATAACGGCATCGAGTTAATTACAAATAAAAGAGAAGTTGTAGCTTATGTTAATTTAACTTGATAACAGTCGCTTTAAGTGTTTTACTTAACTGAAAAATGAGATGCTCCCAAATATTCTTTGATTAATCGAAAAGGTCGAATAAAGTAATATAAAAAACTAAGAGAATTTGGCAATTTAAAAAATTTCCATTCTTTTCCTGTGGGAGTAAACAATAAACTTTTCACAAATTGATATTTGCCTTGCCAACTATCTGTAATACTAAAGATAAATAAATAGTCTTCCAACTGAGTAAATTTTCTAGTGAAAATAAGTTGGTAAACCTTTTGTGCTAGAAGATAAGCTCGATGCTTAGTTTGCATTTTTAATAACAAATCATTCGGTAAAGGCGTTGCTAATAAATCTGACACTAAAAAAAGAGTAAGCCACAACATTGTTTGAGATTTTAGTTCTGTAGCTTGCTTCTCAACTTTTTGCCAATCGAGATTAGGATGAGCTTGTATAAATTCAGCAACATCACAAATCCATCTCAAAGATTGCCAACAATGTTTAGAGCCATGAAAGCAGAGAAACAGTAACATATATTCAGGAGAGAATTGAGGAATTTTTCTTCCGCCAATATTTATATAGGTAAGGTTATTTTTTAAGTCATCTAAATCAATTGGAAAATATTTTGACTTGCGTTTTTCGGTTAATGACCACTGCAAATCAATCGCAATATTCTTGCTTTTATTAATAAGATCGTATCCTTTTTGATAACTATCTGATTCTAAAAAAAGATGATTTTTAATATATGGTTCTAGCTGCGATTTTTCAATCGAGTCGGGTATAGAGTAACCAAGAGAAGTCAGTAATTCTAGACAATGTATGGCATCTTGTTTATCAATCAAGATATCTAGATCGCCAAACTGTCTGAGAGCTAAACTTTTATAGGCAGAAATTGCCAAAGTAGAACCTTTAAAGGGAATAGCTTGAATATTATTAGCTTTAAATAGATCTAATATTTGTAATAATTCATTGGTTAATATTAGACTGTGTGTGGTATGAATTTTAAAATATTGCTCTAAATCTGAAAATATAGGTTGAGGAACGGACTCACGACATAGTTTATTTAGGTTGTAAAATAAGAGAGGGATTAAGCCATGTTGTCTAGCTATTGATATCAGCTCATTCCAATTAATTTCTTGCTTGACTAAACTTTTTATTTTAACTCGATTTAGTTCATTTACTTGAGTGTGAGCGCAACTTAAAAGTAGTTGAATTTCTGGTTTATTTATTATTAAGGGGGAGTTAATATCGATTTTAGTTAAAGTTGTTATCATTGTTTTTATTAATAAGACTTAAGTAGTGAAATAGGAAATTAAGGCGTGAGGAAATGCTGTCAAGCATTTTTTAAATTTGTCTGTTGAGGTTCATAGGGAGATGGGAAGACTGGGAGAGGGTTTGATGCTCTGTTGTCTAATTGAGAAATATATAGTTTAAATCCACAACAGCCTATTAGTTATTAATTAGTTATTAACGATAATTTTTAGCTTGAGTTTCAAATAAATGGGCATAGCTTTTTTGCAGTTTTATCAACTCATCATGAGTTCCACTTTCGACAATTTGCCCGCCATCCATCACATAAATGCGGTCTGCCATTTTGACTGTAGATAAACGATGAGTAATTAATACCGCAGCTTGGTCTTTGATTAGTTCGCGAAACTTTTTAAAAATTTCATATTCAGCTTTGGGATCCATAGCACTAGTTGGTTCATCTAAAACAATGACTTGCGAGTCTCTTAAAAATGCTCTAGCGAGAGCAACTTTTTGCCATTGACCGATGCTTAATTCTTCTCCAGTATCAAATAACTTTCCCAAGATAGTATCGTAACTATGAGGCAATTTAGTGATTACATCATGGGCTCCAGAACGCACGGCAGCAGCTAAAATGCTTGGATCTTTTGCCTCGATCGCAATGTTACCTAGACGAATATTTTCTTCTGCGGAAAAATGATATTTAGCATAATCTTGAAAAATAACGCTAATTTGATGACGCAAGTCGGCTAGCTTGAACAAGCGTAAATCTACACCATCAATAGTGATATTACCACTTGTAGGATCGTACAAACGGCAGAGTAATTTGATCAAAGTTGTTTTACCAGAACCATTTTCTCCTACCAAAGCGATCGTTTCACCAGGCTTAATAGTTAAATTAATATTTTTGAGAGCTTGGCGAGTAGAATCGGCGTATTGGAAATTAACATTATTAAAAACAATCCCTTGTTGCAGTGTTAGAGGAAGAACTTTTGGCTCTTCTGGCTCAACTACTCTTGGTTTTAAATCTAAAAATTCATAAAGGTTGGCTAAAAATAAATTATCTTCGTAAAGACCAGATAAGCTAGTTAAGGTTGCTTTTAAGTTGTTCTGACCCCGTTGCAAGGCCTGATAATAGAGAACTAAATCACCAAGCAATAAAATTCCCTGGATAGTTTGATAAATAATTAAACCAAAAACTATGAAGATAATAATTCCAGCAAAAGCTTGGGCTAAGAAAAAAGTTGTCGAACGTTTAATTGAAATACCTAATTTTTCTAAGTAGAGCTTGTCCCTAATTTTGTCATACTCATCACTAAACCAATTGCCTAAGTTGAAGAGGCGAACTTCTTTGGCAAACTGTTCGTTGGTTAACATCCATCCCAAATACATCGACTGCCTTTCTAGTTGAGTACGTTGGCGTTGCCAATTATACATAGTCCGAGAATATTCCATCCTGACAAACACAGCTGGAATTGTTGCCACCAACAAAACACCAATGATCCCCCAATGCAAAGATACTAACAACCCCACCATGGCAATTAAGGAG
>JBDKJC010000258.1:0-5645 GCA_039796815.1 Cyanobacteriota bacterium
GCAACATGATCGGCGAATCCTATCGGCTGCACGCCCAAAGTTAGCAAAGGTTCTAGAACATAAGGACCGAGTACCACAATCCGTTCTGGTTGACCGCAAACTTCGGTTTCTCCTACCTCATGTTCGATGGTACGACAGTCAGTTCGGTTGGATATAGAAGTTTTTAGATTGCTGGTTTGAGTTTGACAAGCTGCGATCGTAGCCACTACCAAAAACCGAACCGACAATAATGATAATGTTCTTTTATATTTCAAAGCCTTCATTTACCTAGCTATTTTGATCTCAGTTCGACTCAAAACTTGACCGAAACCGAACCAATTACCGTAAAAGGTGCGCCTGGTTCGTTACCATTAGTTCTACTGTTTGAAGTAGCTGCAATGTAGTCAATATCAAACAGATTCTTGAAGTTGAGTCCTAAACGCCAGTTATCTCGACGATAAAAAACCGCAGCATTGGTAAGAAAGTAACTATCTACCGTAAAACTGTTATCTAAATCCCCTTGTCGTTCCCCAACAAAATCGAATCCACCGCCAAAACCTAGCCCTTTCCAGTTACCTGTTTGAATTTCGTAAGTCGTCCACAAACTCCCACCATGTTCGGGAACATTGTATAAACGATTGCCAACAGGAATAGTATTATCTTCGGAAACTTCCGCATCGATATAAGCATAAGAAGCAATAACTTTCCATCCAGGCATTATTTCTCCACTAAGATCGAGTTCAACGCCTTGACTTTTTTGTTCTCCTGTTGCTATGGAGAAATTAGGATTGATGGGGTCGGGAGTAGCTACATTCTGCTTGGTAATATTAAAATATGCCAAAGTTGCCGATAATTTTTTCTCTAACAACTCGCTTTTAACTCCAAACTCAAACCCCTCTCCTGTCTCTGGTTCTAAAGGTTCGCCATTAGAGGTAGTGCCAAAGCTACTAGGATTAAAAGATTGCGAATAGCTGCCGTAGAGAGAAATTTCAGGAATCGGTTGATAGACAATGCCGACTCTGGGAGTAACAGCATCATCATTTTGGGTGGTTTCCGAACTATTTGGCTCAAAAGTATTAGGATTATTAACTCCGTTTCTTTCTATCGTGTCGTAGCGCACTCCTGCTAGTAGTTTAATCTGTTCCGAAAAGGCAATTTGGTCTTGTAAATATACTCCCAGTCGATCTGTTTGAGACTCAGTATCAGTATCTATGTCAATCTCCTCAAGATTGACATCTGGAATCGATCCATAGACAGGATTGAAAATATTGAGAGGGTATAAAACAGAATCAAATCTGGTCTTTTCTTGTTCATCAGTGCGATTGAGATCGACTCCCACTAAAAGAGTATGATCGATCGCACCAGTCGCAAATTTCCCTACTAAATTAGTTTGTAGGGCATAATTTTTAGTATCTACTTTTCTTTGTGCGATAGAGCGATCGATAATGCCAGTGGTTTCATCAAACGCTATGGGAAGCAAGCCAAAATTTTCATTATAGCGATCGCTATAACGAAAAACGTTACGAATTTTCCAGTTATTACTAAAGCGATGTTCTAGGTTATATCCCAGGTTAAGAAATTTATTTTTGGTAAAATCGTCTGGTTCGCTAATATTGCGATCTAAAGGAACATCGACAATACCATCTCCAGAAGCAACTAACCCATTTTCAAATGGTACTTTTTCATCGGTATATTCCAATTGAAAGGAAAGATCGGTATTTTTTCCAATCTGCCAACTGATTACAGGGGCGACAAACCAACGATTAAAATCTTGCTCGAAATCGACAAAGCCGTCATCATGACGGTACAAAGCATTGAGTCGATAGCTTACTTTACCATCTTCAGTTAAAGGTGCAGAAAAATCGATACGTGGTTCGACAAACTCTCGATTTCCTACTGACAATTCTGCTTCATAAGTAGGTGTTTTTAAAGGTTTTTTACTAACTAAGTTAATTATTCCCCCTGGTTGCACATCTCCATAGGAAATAGAAGCAGGACCTTTAAGCACTTCAACCCGTTCTAAATTAGCTGTTTCTGGGGAACTAAGTTCATTAAAACCGTATTGTCTGAAACCATCTAATAAAGCAGGAGTATTCTCAAACCCGCGAATATTAAAGGTAAGAGAAGTATTGGCAAATGAGCTACCTAAATTTGTACCGCTTATGTTACTAATGGCTTCATCGAGACGAATTACCTGTTGGTCTTCTAAAATTTCTTGAGGAATTACTTGAATTGATTGCGGAATATCTCGAATAGGTGTATCGGTTCGAGTCGCACTAGAAGCTTCAGGAACATAATAATTATCATCATCCCCTTCACCAGTAGCAATTACTTCTATTTCCTCGTCTGGCGTTTGTTGTGCTGTACGTCCTTGAGGATTGATACTTAAAACTAAATTCTGCCTACTGGGAATTACTTCTGCCCTTGGTGCTTGTTTTTCTCCTGTAATAGTTAAGCGGATACTGCTAGTATCTATTTTGGTTAAAGCAACTGACTTGATTCCTGGGGCAGGGTTTACTTTAGTTACACCATTTCTAATCCCAAAAGCTAAAGTTGCATCGAGAATATCGATCGCCAGTTTATTACCCTCAGGGAGAATTAACGGAACTAATCTTTGTCCTCCTGCTGCGGTTTTGAGAATTACTTCTAATCCTTTATCAGTTTGCTTTAAATCTATTCCTGTAACGCGAGTAATCTTGCTTTGTTGCGCGAGTAAATCCTTAGCGGAAGTAGAAACTGCTCGTCGAGATTGATTACTTTTAGTAGCGATCGCCTTGTTTACAATTAATTGATTATTATTTTTATTAAAGAAAGATTTTTTTGACTCTGCTTGTGCATCTGAACTCACATAAAAAGCCAAGATTGCTGACCAACAGGGAACATTTAGCCATAAAAATCCACAGCGGAAGCTCCGCTTGATATTATTATTATTCACACAAAAGATATTAATTCTCAATTAGATTACAAAAATAAGTCTAGGTAATTTCGCAGAGCTTGTCTAGATAATCGAGGTTAATGTTATCTATTTGTCACAAATGTTCAGAGCGATTACGCTCCGCCTACCCTACGGATCGCCTTTAAAGTTAAATTCTGGACGACGACGTAAACGATACATAATCAAAGCAGTGGTAAATAAAATCGTGGGGGACAAACCAACAAAAACGTAGAGTATACGAGTAGATAAACCACCAAATGTACCGAAGTGTAGAGGAATCCAAGAATTAACAAGGCGATCGCCTAACGATTTTTCTTGAGATGAACCTTGGATTTTAAGAACTTTAGCGGTATAAGGATCGAGATAAATAGTCTGAGCGTATGACTTGCTATAAACTTCAACTGGATCGGTAGAGGAAGCAGGTACATATATTTCACCTACTTGCAAATCTGGCAATGCTTTAATTGCTTGCTGTAACAAAATATCAAGCTTTGCTCTACTTGAATCGCTTTGAGGATTGACATTAACTACAAGAGTTTCTTCTTCGTTGTTTGGTTGAGGACTGAAAGTAACAGCGTGAGTTATGGGAACCGACCAATTATAAAAACAGATTAAAAAGCCTGTAATAGCTATTATCCCTAAGAAAGTAGCCGCAATAATGCCTGTAACTTTGTGTAAATCGAAATTACGTCGCTTGATATGAGCATTCCACTTAATTTTGAAACCAGCTTGGAAGTTACGCCAGCCAGGCCATAATATAATACCCGTAATTGCCATCACGAATAAAAGCAAACCTGCAATTCCTGTTGCATACATTCCCGTATCACCTGGAATAAACAAGCGATAGTGGAGATTGAGCAAAAATCGATAATAGCTAAAGCGTTCGGCGCGATCGCTTAAAATTTTTCCTGTGTAAGGATTAACAAAGATGGTATGTATCCCGTGTAGGTAAACTCCTACTTCGTCCTGAGAATTAGGCGCGATCGCATTTACTTTTAACGGTTGTTTTTCGTTTCCATTCCAACTAAAAGAATCGATTTTCCAGTCTGGGTAAGCTGCTTGGACGGTTTTAAAAGTGCGATCGCTAGATACTATTTCTGCTTGAGGCGTAATTGTTTCTATTTGTTGGTTTACTAACCAGGAATCAATTTCCTGTTCAAAAACCAGCAAACTACCAGTAATGCCAATTAGAGTAATCAGTAAACCTAGTGCTAATCCTAAATAGCGATGAATCGTAAAAGCTAAGTTGCGAATTCGTTTTGTACTCATAATTAATACCTTTAAAACTTCACCGAAATACTACCCAAAACCGTAAAAGGATCGCCAGGAGTAACTTCTTCACGACCACCACCAGAACCTTCAAAATAACGAACATCAAACAGATTCTTAAAGTTGAGTGCTACCTTAAAGTTGGCTTTTTCATAGGAAAGTGCAGCATCGATGCGGGTATATTCATCTAGAAAGAAAGAATTATCTAAATCTCCTGGGCTTTCGCTAAGGTAAAAAATTCCCAAGCCAAATCCCAAACCTGCTAAATTACCTTTTTGAATGGTGTAAGCCGTCCACAGATTCAGATCGTGTTCTGGCGCACTTATTAAACGATTGCCGACAGCAAAAGTATTATCTTCGGTAATTTTGGCATCGGTATAGGCATAACCTGCAAAAATGTTCCAGCCAGGTAAAATTTCTCCAGAAAGGTCTAATTCAATTCCCTGACTATTTTGTTCTCCTGTTTGAATTTCAAACAGATCGTTATTAGGATTTGTAGTGGCAACATTAGTCAAAGTTGTATCGTAGAAAGCCAGGGTGGAAGACAGACGGTTTTTAATAATGTCAGTCTTAACCCCAATTTCATAACCCGTACCTCGTTGTGGCTCAAAAGGCTCGCCACTAACACTTCTACCAGTTGCAGGAGTAAATGAGCGAGTGTAGCTGGCATAGAGAGAAACTGGTTCGATGGGTTGATAAACCAAACCAACACGAGGAGAAAAAGCATCAGCTTCTGTTTCAGTAATTTCTCCGTCAACACTACTTTCGAGGTTGTAGGTATCAAATCTTCCGCCTACAACCAGTTGCAGATTATCTAATAAAGCGATCTGATCTTGTAAATAAATACCAAAAGAATCTTCCCGATCTTCAAAGAATCCAAAAGATTCAAATGCACCAAAATTAAAATCAGTGGAAGGATTAAAAATATCAATTGTATCCCCCCCTCTAAATCCTCCTTCAAAAGAGTTGAAACCTCGATAGTATTCCAAGCCAAATAACGCGGTATGCTTTACCGAACCAGTTTTAAATTTACCAATTAGGTCGTTTTGGAAATTAAAGGTTTCATAGAATTGATAACCACTATTGGTTGAGGCGGGAAAATTGCGATCGTCTTCTGATGGCCCATCAATCTGTACTGTCGCACCAGGGCCATCTTCGGTAGAAACTGCATAACGTATACCAGAACGCAGAGATAAATTATCATTAAAACGATGGTCGAGATAGAGTTCGGTACGAGTTTCGTTAAAGTTTTCTCTTGGTTCTGGATCGCCTAAATAGGCACTAATGGGAATATCGGCAACTTCATTGTCACTTAAAACTACCAAACCGCGATCGACTGGTCTGGTATCATCTAAATAAGAAAATTCTAAGCTTAACTCTGTATCATCGCTAATTTGCCAAGATAGAGTTGGTGCAATAAAAAACCTTTCAGTTTGTACCCCATCACGAAAACTACCAGCAT